>JAOZMB010000002.1:14016-65853 GCA_029934515.1 Bacteroidales bacterium | reverse complement strand
TAATTCATAATTCATAATTCGTAATTCGTAATTCGTAATTCATAATTCGTAATTCGTAATTCGTAATTCGTAATTCGTAATTCGTAATTCGTAATTCGTAATTTACTGATTTCAATATCTGATTTTATCTTTTTTTTCGTTCCATTCATTAAATACTTTTATTGCTTCATTAGAAGATATTTGTATATTTTGGATTTTTCTTTCTGAATGTATAAGAGCAATTTCTTTGTAAATAAAAGAGTCATCAAAACCAATATTTTTTGCATCTTTTTTTGTATTTGAAAAATATATTTTATCCAATCTAGCCCAATAAATTGCACCCAAACACATAGGACAAGGTTCACAAGATGTATATATTTCACATCCAGACAAATCAAAAGTATTCAAAAATTTACATGCTTCTCTGATGGCATTAATCTCTGCATGAGCTGTTGGGTCATTATTTTTAGTAACATTGTTAGATGCTTTAGATATTATTTTATTATCTTTTACAATAATCGCACCAAAAGGGCCTCCACCATTTTCAATACTTTTTCTTGATAATTTTATCGCTTTTAATATAAACTTTTTTTCTTTTTCTTGTATTTTATACATCGATTACACTTTTTATTTCTGGAATAGCATATTGCAAAGCCTGTTCTACTCCCATCAATGTTTGCATTCTTATCATACATGTTCTACAACTTCCTGTTAATTTAACTTTAACATTCAAATTATCTGTTAGCTCAATAAATTGAATATCACCACCATCTGCTTTTAGGTAAGGTCTTATAGAATTTAAAACTCCTTCTATCCTATTTTTGTAATCAATTTTTATGTTAGCATTCATAATATTTAATTTTTAGTTTATACTAAAATTTGTTAAAATTTTCAATTTTACTTTGCACAACTTGCATTAGGGTCTATTTCAACTTTTTTTGTAGGACTTATATTTTTATTTCTTTCTTCTATTTTTTTTGCGATATTTTGTGCAAGTTCTATAAATGCTAATCCTGTTGATGATTTACTATTCAATGCGACTGGTTTGCCGTCATCTCCAGATTCACAAATGCTTTGTACTATAGGTATTTGTCCAAGTAGAGGTATGTTCATTTTTTCGGAGAGTTCTTTTAATCCATCTTTTCCAAAAATATAATATTTATTGTTTGGCAATTCTGCTGGAGTGAACCACGCCATATTTTCAATAAAACCTATAACGGGGACTTCAATTTTATTTGCTCTGAACATGCCGACTCCTCTTAAAGCATCTGCAATAGCTACTTGTTGAGGTGTGCTTACAATTACAGAAGCTGTAACTGGAACTGTCTGAACCATAGTCAAATGTATATCTCCTGTTCCTGGTGGAAGGTCAATTAGCAGGTAATCGAGTTTGCCCCAGGCTGTGTCTTTTATAAATTGTTGTAATGCGCTTGTTGCCATAGCTCCTCGCCATATTAATGCATCTTCTGGTTTTACAAAAAAACCTATTGATAACATTTTTACTCCAAATTTTTCTACTGGCATAATAATATCTTTTCCGTCAATCTTTTTCACATGAGGTCGCTCGCCTTCTACTCCGAACATTTTCGGTTGTGATGGACCATAAACATCAGCATCTAATAGTCCTACTTTTGCTCCGCTTTGTGCAAGAGCTATGGCAAGATTTGCTGCAACAGTAGATTTACCAACTCCTCCTTTACCAGATGCAATAGCAAGGATATTTTTCACACCAGGCAAGACCTTCTGAGCATCAGTGCGTCCTAATGTTACTTTTTTTGTTTTCAATTTCGAGACGACATTAATGTCAATTTCTATATTATTAGAAAATTCTCTGCGTATTAATTTTATGCAAGCCTTTTCAATTGATTTTTTGAAAGGATTACCTGATGGAAGGATTATTGAAAAACTTATTTTGTTATCTTCAACAAGCAACGAATTTATTGCATCGAGGCTTACAATATCTTTTCCACTTTCTGGGTCTTTTATTCTTTTAAGAATTTCGAGAACGTTAATATTGTTTAATTTCATATTTTTCTTATTTTTAATCAGTCTAAATTAAAATAACGATGCAAATTTAAAACTTAAATTTATTAAAACAAAAAAAATATAATTTAATGTTTTTTATTCATCAATTGTCAATTTATTTTTTATCATTCTGTGATTATATTGTTGTATAAATGATTTTATAATTTTTTCGGCTTCTTTTTGTTCTGGATTATTTTTATTTTTAATATCTTTTTTCAGTAATCTATCTTTTTCATAATTATAGAAAGCGCTTGTTTTGTCGTCTTTGAATTGGAGCAGATAATCATTATAAAAAAGCTGGTAAGTCCCGCCGATATAATTTACAGCAAAATTTGTGCTTGTACTGTCAAAAATATCACTTCCGAATGACAAATAATTTTCATCAAAATTAAGATAATTCAAAACAGTCGGCATAATATCAATTTGCTGAACTACTGTCGAGTCCATTCCTTTCATTTTTTTATCGTTCTGATAATAAAACACAATAGGTATGGCAAAATTTCCAATTGTGTTTTTGTATTCTGGGAAATAAGCATGATTTGAATGGTCGGCTGTTATTACAAATAATGTATTTTTGAACCAAGTCATTTTTTGTGCGGTCTGGAAGAACTTTCTCAGAGCCATATCGGAATACTGAACAGGAATATGAAAATCAACAGTACCCTTTCGGAATTTACCTTTATAACGTTCTGGTATCTCAAAGGGGTGATGCGATGATACCGAAAAAAATGTCGCATGAAAAGGCTCCTTATATGTATCTAATTCTTTTGCAAAAAATTGAAAAAATTCTTCGTCCCAAATACCCCAAGAACCATCAAAATCATCATCGTTTCCATACTCGGTCATTCCATAATATCTATCGTAACCAGCAGATTTTATATAAGATTCAAAACCCATAGAACCATTTAGAGAACCATGAAAAAAAGCAGAAATATAACCTTTCTTTTTTAATAAACTTCCAAAACTGTTAATTTCGTTTGAGGCATAAGGCGAAGCAACAAAAGGCTGAACCATAGAAGGAACACTGGATATAACAGACGGCAAAGCATCAATTGATTTTCTGCCATTGGCGAAAGCTCGCAAATAACTTTTGCTCTCGTGAATCAATGAATCAAAAAAAGGAGTATAACCAGAATATTTACCTCCATCAATATGAGTATTTAAAGAACCAACATATTCTCGTGCAAAACTCTCCATTATTATAACAACTACATTTAAATTTTTAAATACAGAGCTATCTTTAACATGATATTCTGGATTATAATTTTTTTTTAGTTCACTGTCAGAAAAATATTTTTTCTCTTGCAAAGGTTTTTTGCTCAATGTTTTGAAAATTGTAAAAGGAGTATTTAATACAATTGACGTTTCCAAAGGTCGCTCTGTATATTTGCCTGCATTCAAAAGTGTTATAGGACGAAGACCAAAACCACCACGCATACCTATAACTACAAAAAAACCTATTAATATAAAGAAAATCAGACCAGTAGGATAATAAATTGTCTTAAAAACTTCTGTACGTTTAGGAGAACCTGTTTTATTATATAAGAAAATTAATCCAATAATAAGAAAAGAACAGAATATAACGCCGTACCAATAATCAATAAAAAAATGTAGAAGTAATATAAGAATATTCCCTTCTTCTGCAAATTTGAATACATCAATTGTGCTACGTCGAAGAATAAAACCGAAATAAAAAAAGTCGCTCGTGTTGGCGACAATAGCAATTCCGTTTGATATAACAAAAAGATATTTAAGAAACCGTTGCCAGCCAGTAAAGTATCTAAACCTGAAAGGTAATAAATATAAAACAATATACAAAGCGTTTAGAAACATAAGCGCCGAGATATCAAATTTTAAACCTCCAGCCATTAATCTCATCATTTTATTAAATGTAATATCGCTAAAATGTTCTATATTAAACAAATAAAAAGCTACTCTTGACACAGAATAGATTATCATTAATATTAAAATTCTTTTGAGCAAAATTAACACCTCAGGCAGGTTACTCGAATAATAAATTTTTAATTTATTTTTCATATTTGTCAATTATATTTGTTTTTGTTTAATGATAAATATCAATATTTTAATAATCAAGGAACTCCTGAAATGAAACTTGTGTAAACGATTTGCCAATTTTTAAAAGTTCTTCTTTTTTTTGCTCCGATTCAGTTTTGTAATCATAAATACCAATATCATTTTTTTCATCATAAATAAGATAATTGTTTGGAGTTACAACGCCAAATCCAAAATCAAATCCGTAGCAAAACCAATTTTTATTATAAGGATTGAATAGGTTTTTACCCCATTTAAATTCTTTAAATTCAATATCAAATTGAGCAAGGATTGTTGGTGCAATATCCATTTGAGTTGAATATTTTTCGTATTGTTTACCGTGAAACTCTTTTTTTAATACATTTCCATAAAATAACATTGGTGTTTTGCGGTTTCCTACTTCGTAGAAATTGGAATGCTGAGGCGTTGAACGACTATGGTCGGCAAGCAAAATAAAAAGAGTATTGTCGTACCATTCCTGTTTTTTGGCTTCCTCAAAAAAATTACCCAAACATCTATCCGAGTAATAGACAGAGTTAATATATTCGTTGTAACTTTCGCCCCTTTCAAAATGCTTTTCCATAGGAAAATCGTAAGGCGGATGCGAGCTTAGTGTAAAAGTTCCGCAGAAGAAAGGCTCTTTAAAATTGTCAATATCTTCTAATAATTTCTCAAACAATACCTCATCGTGAACACCCAAACTTCCTCGTTTGGCATCGGAAGGAAAATCGGGAAGCTCAAAAATTTTATCAAATTCATTAAAATAAAGATAACTTTTAATATTTCCATGATGAAGGTTTCCTCCGTAATAAAAATATGTGTAATAATTATTTATCTTTTTTGGAAAACAACTTAGATTTTCATATTTATCTGGGTGTTTAATTATATCAACTTCTGGTATCGAAGGAGAGCTACTGTAAATTGCAACTATTGCTTGATGCGAAAGAGAACAGTTTGAATAATTTTTTGCGAAAAGAAGTCCATCTTTGCTTAATTTATTAAAATTCGGAGTAACATCTGGATAACCTCCGAGAGGTGCGACCATATTTGCCGACCAGCTCTCAAGCATTATTAATACAATATTTGGCTGTTTTCGGTTAAGTATTTTTATTGTTGTATCTTTTTCAACAGAATACATATCGGCAACCACAGCTTCGGCTTCCTGAAATGAATAATAAACAAACGGATTTTTATTTTTATATTTGAAATTTTTAATGAAACTGTGCATTAAATTCCAGACTGTATTAACTGTTCCGAGATTAACATAATTGCTTTTTGAAAAATATACAGAGCCTTGACTTATTGGAAAAACCTTAATTCCTCCACGCATTCCCAAAAGAATAATACCCGGCATAAGAACAAACCATGCTATAGAAAACCAAATTTTCTTTTTCAAAATAACTATATTTGTATGTATAATTTTGTTGTAAATAAAAATTCCTATACCCGACAATAGCGAAAGTAAGAGCATACCGAGCAACAATAGATATGTTCCAGCTGTATTGAAAACCTCATCAGGATTTGCAAGGAATGAAACAGCTTTCATACTTATTTTTTCTTTCCATTCAGAGTAAATGCCAAGCTCGGCAACATAAATTATTGTTACAATAAAAATTATAGTATAAGTATAAAATCTGTTTATGGTATTCAATCCTCCGTAGCGAAAAATGGTTTGAAAAAACAATATTAGAAATGGAATTATTAGAAAATAACTTGCCATTGCAGTGTCTAAATAAAAGGCGTGCCAAAAACTTTTTAATATTTCTGTAAATTCAAGTTCTCGCGATTCAGACATGTTAAATATGTAAAAAACAATCCTGTTTATAGCAAAAAATAAAATCCAAAAAATATATTGTTTAACAAGATACATTGGAATTTTGAACTCTTTATATTTTGAAATTTTAAATGTCATATTTTTGTTTTAATAGTTTATTTGGTTTTAATAAAAAAAAATTTTGTTCACATAAGTAAATTACGAATTGGTTTACACATAGTAATAAGTATTTTACAAAAAACAAATCAGAACTTATTTTTTAAACATTACACATCTGATATTATCAATAATTTTTTCGCAAAATTATTGATAATTAATAAATAAAAAAAATATTTTAAAATATTGATAAGCAATAATAATTTTTTTAGATATAATTTTTTTTAATAATTTTGTAATTACATTTATTATTTATTATTTTAAAATTTTAATTTCCCTAACATATAATTATAAATCACAAAAATATGCTTGAGAAGAAGTACAAAGTGAAGTATATATCAGGAATGTATAAACAATGGTTTCTTGAATATGCTTCTTATGTTATACTGGAACGTGCTGTACCACATTTGTTAGATGGTTTGAAACCTGTTCAGCGAAGAATACTGCATTCAATGAAACGAATTGATGATGGCAGATATAATAAAGTTGCAAACATAATTGGTCATACTATGCAGTTTCATCCACACGGAGATGCCTCCATCGGAGATGCCCTTGTACAATTAGGACAGAAAGAACTTCTAATTGATATGCAAGGAAACTGGGGGAATATTTATACTGGAGATAATGCAGCAGCACCAAGATACATAGAAGCTCGACTGTCAAAATTTGCAATAGATGTAATATTTAATCCAAAAACTACAAAATGGAAACAATCTTATGATGGCAGAAATAAAGAACCAGTAAATTTACCCGTTAAATTTCCGTTACTGCTCGCACAAGGTATTGAAGGTATTGCTGTTGGACTAGCATCTAAAATTATGCCTCACAATTTTATCGAACTTATTGATGCCTCTATAAAACATCTTAAAGGTGAAACATTCGAACTCTATCCAGATTTTATTACTGGCGGATACATAGATATTTCAAATTATAATAACGGTTTGAGAGGAGGTAAAATTCGGGTACGTGCAAAAATTGATAAAAAAGATAAAAAAACACTCGTCATAACAGAACTACCATTCGGAAAAACTACAAATTCTATTATAGAATCAATATTATCGGCAAACGAAAAAGGTAAAATTAAAATCAAAAAAATAGAAGATAATACAGCACAAAATGTGGAAATACTAATCCACCTATCACAAGGAGTTTCTTCCGATAAAACTATTGATGCACTCTATGCCGTAAGCGATTGCGAAATACCTATTTCACCAAATTCAACAGTAATAAACGATGATAAACCACAATTTCTTGGTGTTATCGAAATACTTAAAATTACTGTAAAAAAAACACTTAGTCTATTAAAAGCAGAACTTAGTATTCGTAAAAACGAACTGTTTGAAACTCGACATCTATTATTACTTGAAAAAATATTTATTGAAAATAAAATATATCAAGATATTGAAAAATGTGAAACTTGGAATGATATAATAAAAACTATTAAATCTGGACTTGAACCTTTTAAATCTATATTGCAAAAATCAATTACAAAAGATGATATTATAAGACTGACAGAGATAAAAATAAAAAGAATATCAAAATATGACACATTCAAAGCAGTAAAACGTATAAAATCAATCGAAAAAGAAATAAAAGAAATAAACAATAATCTATCTAATATTATTGATTTTACGATTGATTATTACAAACGTATAAAAGAAAAATACGGAAAAGGAAAAGAAAGAAGAACTATAATTAGAAGTTTTGAAGAAATACATGCCAAAAAAGTAGTTATAAGAAATTTGAAACTTTATGTAAATTATAAAGACGGATTTGCTGGCACGAATATGAAAAACGACGAATATATTGCTGAATGTTCTGATATTGACGATGTTATAATTTTTAGACGTAACGGAAGTTATGTTGTAAAAAAAGTTGAAGAAAAATTTTATATTGGTAAAGATGTTATTTCTATAAATATATGGAAGAACAACGACGAAAGAACTATTTACAATATTATTTATTGTGATTCTAAATCGAGATTTTATTACATGAAACGTTTTTTTGTAAAAAGCATAATCCGCGACAAGGAATATGATGTAACAAAAGGCAATAAAGGTTCTGAGGTTGTTTGGTTTACAGCCAATCCAAATGGCGAAGCTGAAACAGTAAAAATTATACTTCGTCAGAGAAAACGACTGAGAAAGAAATTTGAAAAAATTGATTTTAGTAAACTTCCAGTACGAGGAAGACGAACAGCTGGAAATCTTGTAACAAAATATATAGTTCAGCGAATAGTTCTCATGGAGGAAGGAATCTCCACGCTTGGAGGAAGGAATATTTGGTTTGACCATGATATATTGCGATTAAATGCAGACGGCAGAGGAACTCTCTTGGGCGAATTCGAAAGTGATGATAAAATTTTGGTTATATATAAATCTGGAGAATATCAACTAACTGGTTACGAACTATCAAATCGTTATGAAAAAAATATTTATTTGATAAAAAAACATAAAGATAATGTCATATTCTCGGTTGTATTTTTTGATGCTGACAGGAATTATTACTACCTTAAACGTTTTAAATTAGAAAATACAGACCGTAAAATATCATTTATAGGAAATAATATTAGTTCTAAACTTATTTTGTTCTCACAAAATAAAGCTCCTATTTTTGAAATTAAATTCGGAGGAAAAAATAAAATGAGGAAAAAAGAAAGAATCTATGTTAATGATTTTATTGGCGTAAAAAGTTCACGTGCAAGAGGAAAACGTCTTTCTATTTACGAAATTAATAAAATTATAGAAATCAAACAAACAAATAAAGAACCAGAATTCGAAGTTATAAAAATAGATGAAAATGATAATCAAATAACCATGAGTTTGAATGACTTTAATATAAAATAATGTTATTTGCTACAAATTTTTCAGAACCATATAATCATAAAAATATATCATAATAAAAATTATTGCTATTATTGTGATGATATTTTTGAACATAATTATTTTTAAATTTCGTTTTTAATTACTTACTTTGCAAAAGTTTACACAAAAATATGTTTCACAATTAAAATATTAAATAATTATAATTAAAATAATTGCTTAAATGAAAATAGAAAAAAAAATAACAGAAGCTGTCTCAGAATCAGTTGAACTTCTGTATAAAGCTAAAATAGATATGTCAAAAATTTTAGTCCAAAGAACAAGAAAAGATTTTGAAGGTGACTTCACGGTTGTTGTTTTTTCACTTTTGGCATATTCAAAAAAAACTCCAAATAAAACAGCCGAAGAAATAGGAGATATATTAAAAATCAAACTACCCGAAATTACTGATTATAATGTAATTAAAGGTTTTTTAAATTTATCCATATCAAAAGAATATTGGTTGGATTTTATTACTAATATTTACTCTGACAAAAATTTTGGTCTCTCGGAAAGTGATGAAAATTCCAAGAAAATAGTTATTGAGTTCTCTTCGCCAAATACAAATAAACCTTTACATCTTGGACATATTAGGAATAATTTGCTTGGCTGGTCGCTTGCCGAAATACTGAAAGCAAATGGTAATAATGTTTTTAAAGTAAACCTCGTAAATGACAGAGGAATTCATATTTGTAAATCTATGATTGCTTGGCAGGATTTTGCCAACGGAGAGACACCTGAATCAACTGGAATAAAAGGCGACAAATTTGTTGGAAAATATTATGTCCTTTTTGAAGAAAAATATAAAAAACAAATAAGCAAATTAGAAGAAGATGGAATTACCGAAAAACAAGCAAAAAGAAAAGCACCGCTAATTAAAAAAGCTCAGGCAATGTTGAAAAGATGGGAACGTGGAAACACAAGAGTTAATAAACTTTGGAAAATGATGAACGATTGGGTATATTCTGGTTTCGATAAAACATATGAAAGTCTTGGAATTAAATTTGATAAAACATATTACGAATCAAATACGTACATCCGAGGTAAGGAAATAGTTATAATGGCACTGAGAATGGGCGAACTTTATCAAAAAAAAGACGGTGCAGTTTATCTGGACCTTGCCGAATACGGAATGGACGAAAAGATTTTATTACGTGCCGATGGAACAACAGTTTATATGACACAGGATATTGGAACAGCAGTTACAAGATATGAAGATTATAAATTTGACGAGTCTATTTATGTTGTCGGCAACGAGCAAAATTATCATTTTAAAGTATTATCAATAGTCCTTGACAGGTTGGAATATTCATGGTCAAATCGTATTAATCATTTATCCTATGGAATGGTCGAACTACCAGAAGGAAAAATGAAATCAAGAGAAGGAAAAGTTGTTGATGCAGATAATTTAATCGAAGAAATGATTAATACTGCTCGTGAAACATCAACAAAACTTGGAAAATTGGAAAATTATTCTGAAAAAGAAAAAGAAAATGTATTTAGAATAATAGCGCTAGGAGCATTGAAATTTTTTATTCTTAAAGTAGATGCTAAAAAGAACATAACTTTTAACCCGAAAGAATCAATAGACTTCGCTGGACACACAGGACCTTTTATTCAGTATTCTTATGTAAGAATAAATTCATTATTAAAGAAAGCAAATAAAAAAGATATTTATGTTCCTAATATTGATAATATTAAAGTAATTACAAAAGAAAAAAAACTTATTAAAATATTGTATAATTTTCCTTTAATTATATCGGAAGCAGGAACAAAACGAAACCCAGCAATAATTGCTAATTTTGTTTATGATTTAGCAAAAGAATATAATCAATTTTATCATGACTGTCCAATCCTAAAAGAAAAAAACTCTGATATTAAGGCATTAAGATTAATAATTTCAAAAAAAACAAGCGAAATTATTAAAACTACATTAATGATGCTTGGTATTGAAGTCCCAGAAAGAATGTAATTAATAACGCGCACAATAACCGTTCAAATTACCAAATTTTTAACAATATTTTTTTTAAGTAAACCCACTACTTTATAAGGTTGAACATTACTATTTGTTAAGCAATTATATATAAACTGTCGGCATGACTTTAAGTTACTCCGACAGTAATTTGTGATACGCGCTATTAACAGATTTTTCAAATTACACGTGCAACTTTTTATAAAAAATTGTATCTTCATTTTAATATTTAATTACATAACCATTAATTTATAGAAGTATGAAAACCAGATTAATTCTATTTTCTTTTTTATTTTTTGCGTTTTTATCTGTCAACGGACAGAAAAACCAAACCGAATTGGTATCGGCTACCGATTCTGAAACGATACTTACATTCAAAGTAAGTTCTTATGATTTAAAAATTGTGAACACACAGAACGGAGAGGAAGTTGTTGTAAATGCTGAAGATGCCTTTCCTATCTTGATGAACGGAGCACCGAATTTACCGAAATTTACAGAATCTATAATCATTCCAGACATGGCGAAAATGGAAGTAGAAGTTATATCTTCGAATTTTATTGAAATTGATGATATAAATGTAGCGCCTTCAAAAGGAAATTTAACAAGAGATATAGACCCAGCAAGTGTTCCTTATGAATATGGAAAAGTATATCAAAAAAATGATTTCTTCCCAAACAAACTTGCCGATTTGGATAAACCGTACATCGTGAGAGATTACAGAGGACAAGCATTACACGTGTATCCGTTTCAGTATAACCCTGTTACAAAGAAATTAAGAATATACACAGAAATAACAGTAAAAGTTAGCGAAACGAAACACGAAGGTGTAAATGTTTTTAATAGAACTAAATTGTTTGATAAAGTAGATAATGAATTTAATAAAATATATTCAAATCATTTTATTAACTACGAATATCAAACAAAATATACTCCTGTCGAAGAAGAAGGAAGAATGCTAATTATATGTTATGACGAATGGACTGATGCAATGCAAGCGCTTGTTGACTGGAAAAATACAATAGGACGCTCATGCGAAATGGTGCCACTAAGCACAGCTGGTTCGAATGCAAATGATATAAAAGCTTTTGTAGAGAATTATTATAATGAACCAGAAGGTTTGACATATTTACTATTAATCGGCGATGCAGCTCAAGTTCCAACAAATAGCGGTTCTGGTCTTGGCGGACATTCTGATAATGCTTATGCTTACATAACCGGCGATGACCATTATCTTGAATTCTTCGTAGGTCGTTTTTCTGCTGAAAGTCTAACTGATGTTGAAACACAAGTATTAAGAACAATTGAATATGAAAACGGTAGCGAACTTACATCTGGCTGGCTGAACAGAACTATGGGTGTGGGTTCCGACCAAGGACCTGGTGATGATAACGAATATGACTATGAACATATAAGAAACATGCAGATTGATTTAACTGATTTTACTTATGCCGAACCAACAATTGAACTGTTCGATGGCAGTCAAGGTGGAAATGATGCTTCCGGAAATCCTACGCCTGCAATGGTAAGTGCCGAATTAGAAACAGGAACAGGAATGGCGTTATATACAGGACATGGTTCTGATTTTGCATGGTCTTCATCTGGATTTTCTGTTACACAACTCAACAGTATTACAAATGAAAATATGTTACCTTTTGTGTGGACTGTTGCTTGTGTGAACGGAGCTTTTGTTGGACAGACATGTTTCGGTGAAGCTTGGCTACGTGCTACAAACGGTGATGAACCAACAGGAGGAATTGCTTGTTTTGCGGCTACAATTAATCAAAGTTGGGCACCGCCTATGATTGCTCAGGACGAGATGGTTGACCTTCTTGTAGGAACGGCAGCAACAGGAACAAAAAGAACTTACGGAGGTATATCTGTGAACGGCTGTTTCCAGATGAACGATGAATCTGGTGATTTTGCAATGACAGATACATGGACAATTTTTGGAGACCCTTCTTTGCTTGTTAGAACTGATGACCCTTCTGAAATGAATATTACTCATAATGATGTAATAATTATTGGAGAAAGTGAATTTACTGTAAATTGCGACCTTGACAATGCGCTTGTTTGTATTTCAAAAGACGGCGAAATTATAGGAACAGAATATATAACAGAAGGAACAGCAAATGTTCCGTTGTCTAATATTACACCCGGAGAAAATCTTACAATTGCAGTTACTGGTTTTAATAAAATAACTTATCTTACCGAGATTATGGTTATTTCACCAGAAGGACCTTATATGGTTGTTGATTTTATTTCAATCGATGGTGGAACATCAATTAATTACGGACAGACAAAAAATATTGATATTTGTTTAAAAAATGTTGGAACAGAAACAGCAATAGGCGTTACAGCTACTATAAATCAAAGCGATGACGAATATGTTGTATCTTTTACAAATAATGAAAATATAAGTTTTGGCGATATTACTGAAAATAACGGAACAGCAATATCATCGGAGAGTTTCACTTTGACACTTGCTGATAATGTTCCTGACGGTCATGTTATAAGTTTTGATGTAATAATCAGCGACGGTTCAAAAGAAATATGGGACGGACAAATTAATGTTACTGCAAATGCTCCTGTGTTTGAAATAACAGCAATGAATCTTACAAACGATGAAAACGGTAACGGAAGATTAGACCCTGGCGAAACAGCAGAACTTACTTTTACTACAAATAATATAGGACATGCAGATACAGAAATATCTACTGCATTTGTTTCCGGAGACTCGCCTTACCTTGATATTGAAAATAATTCTTTACCCATTACAATAGCAGCTGGTGCTTCAACTGAGGTTACTTATAATATTTCGGCAAACGAAGTAGCGGCACAGGGAACTTTGGTAAATTTGAGCTATAATATAACACAGGTAGAATAC
Source organism: Bacteroidales bacterium (assembly GCA_029934515.1). Lineage (GTDB taxonomy): Bacteria > Bacteroidota > Bacteroidia > Bacteroidales > JAADGE01 > JAOZMB01. The sequence goes on along the minus strand of JAOZMB010000002.1, from coordinate 52,150 downwards.
ACAGCAGATTTTGAAGGGAGTATTGTTATCGGACAACCACCAGAGATAGTTGTTGGTGAAGGTGATGATATTTCTGAGCAATATCCTTTTTATACTTATTACAAAAATAACAAGACGCAGATGTTGTATTACGGAAGTGAAATAGGTGCTGGAGAAAATTTAATACAAGAAATGGCTTTTGATTTTGTTGAACTCGGAGGAATGGATTTACCAAATCTGGTAATTAAATTTAAGGAAACAGACCTTACAGAACTCGGTTCAAGTTATGCAGATATGTCTGATGCAACAACAGTAATGGAGCTTACAACTTTTACTATGCCAGAAGAAACTGGATGGTTTAATTTTGATATTGATGATTACACTTTTGATGGAACAGAAAATAATTTATTAGTTGAAATTGACTGGGGACAACTTGAAAACTGGGAAAGTAATTATTACAAAGTTAATTGTACACAAACAGAACAAATAACTGTTGCTTACGGATATGATGATAATAATCAACATCCATCGTATAGTGGTAATAATAACAAACGACCAAATATTATGTTCTTTGTTGAGGGTGAAGCGAGCGGTGATGAATATCCAGTAAACTTTACAGTGGCAGACGAAAGCGGAAATCCGATTAACGAAGCAACTGTTACAGTGGGTGTTATGAACAATACTGTTAACGAAGACGGTGAAACGAATTTTACTTTAATTGAAGGTGATTATTCATATACAGCTTGTGCGTTTGGATACATAAGTATTGTTAATGATTTCAATGTTGTTGGTGAAACAGACATTGTAATTACTCTTATTTTTGGAAGTGTTAATGAGTTATCCGATAATGTAAAGATTTATCCTAATCCAAGTTCTGGAATTTTCACATTAAATGCTCCTGAATTTGACAATGAAATAAATGTAAAAATATTTAATATCACAGGTGCATTAATTTATGAGAATACAAGTAATGACGATTTATTAAATATTGATATGACAATGCAAGCAAAAGGTTTGTATTTAATTGAAATTACATCAGGCGAAGAAGTTTATAACAGTAAGATAATTATAAAATAGATATTTTTGATATAATAGTAAAGTTGGACAATATATAAATTTAAAAATAGAACTGTCCAACTTTACAATGCTATCTGAAAAAAAATTGCAAAAAATAAAATAAATTTCTTATATTTGTATTTTAATAAAAACTTATTGAACTATGCAAGTTACAACTCTAATAAAAAAACAAAATATTATTCAAAATCTAAGATATCTACCAGATAAAAAATTAGATGAAGTAGATGCTTTTTTGAAATTTCTTTTATTTCAAATTAATCAACCAAAAAAACAACAGAACCAAAAACTCTTGCTGGAATTTGGAACAATATAGGATTTGAAAAAAATTAGATTTAGATACGGAAATTTCAGAAATAAGAAAAGAATTTTCTGATAATATTTTAAATAATGCAGTATTTACTTGATACAAATGCAATTATTAGACATTTTGCTAATTTTTCTAAGATAGGAAAAAAAGCAAAAAAATAATAAAAGAAGGCGAAAACAATGAACATAAATTATTTATTTCCATAATTAGTTTAATGGAAATAATATCAAATAAAACTAAAATTAATATCAAAATTGATTGCTTTAAAATAAAAAGAAAAAATGACAGGAACTATATTTATTATATTGGGGATAATTGTTTTAGGATTAGGTGTAATTTTACTGTTAAAATCGGGATATAAAAAAGAAACAAAATTACAAAATATAAAAGTTGAAGACGAAACAGAAGAAAAAGAAATCATAAGAACAATACAACACCCAAAAAGATTAGAAAATTTTGATACTGAAACAAAAAAACAAGAACTTCAAAATTTAATAAAAATTGCAGTTGCAGATGGTGTTTTGACTAAGAACGAAAAAGAAATTATATTCGAAAAAGCCACAGAAATCAATATGCAAACAGAAATTGTAGAAAAACAATTATCAGAAGAGTTGCAAAAAAAACTTGACAATCCAGAAACCAAATTAATTGACAAACAAAAAGAAAAAGGCGATTTATTTGAGGCTTTTGTTGCTTCAAAATTTGACAAAAAATATTTTACACTAAAAGACTGGTCAAGTGATAAATATATAAAAGGAATTTATGCGGAAACAACAATTCAGCCTGATTTGAAATTGCGTTTCAAACTTCGAGATATTGAACGAGATTTTGCAATTGAATGTAAATATCGTTCAAATTATTATAAAAACGGTATAGAATGGGCAAAGCAAAGTCAGTTAAATAATTATATTAAATTTGAAAAAAAATATAACACACCTGTTTTTGTTGCTATTGGTGTGGGCGGGAATCCTAATAATCCGATGGAATTATTTATAATTCCACTCAACGAAATAGGATACACTTTTTTATATAAAAGTTTTTTGAAAAAATATCAGAAAACAAATTTCCAAAAAAACAATTTTTATTTTAATCATAACAGTAATAAACTTTCTTAAAAGAATGAAAACAAAAGCAGTAATATTAATAATTGTCGGACTTGTTTTTATCGGTTTCGGTTTAGTATTAAATAACATTAATACAAATGAAACCGATATCAACATGCTGTCTGATAGGGAGATAGAAAATCAAAAAATATATAATGAATTTATTAAAGATAAATTTACAACAAAATATTTTACAATAAAAAAATTAAATATATCAGATAAACAATTTTTTGATTTTCAAATAGAATATAATATAAAGACGAAAACAGGTAAATTTTACATACAAACTGAGTGGATAAAAGAAAATAATAATGAATTTATAGAAATAAAAAATCCTAAAAACTTTCTGCAAAATAGTTCTATAATCTCATTTATAGTTGTAGGAATTAAAGGAAAACCAAACAATCCTAAATTATTATACATTATTCCTGTAAATGAAATAGATACAGATAAAATTTACTTTGATAAAATAGATAGATTTGAAAAATTAAAAACAAATTCAAACTTTTATTTTGATATTAAAACAAAAACACTAAGATGATAAAATCTGGATTTGCATAAATTATTCAAATAACTTAAAAATTTTGCGATAAGTAATGGTTAAAAAATAACTTATGATTTGTTTTTTGTAAAATATTTATTATCAGGTGTAAACCAATTCGTAATTCATAATTTATAATTCGTAATTCACTAAGTAAATATACCAGCTATCATTGAGTTTTGAAAATCTGTAGAGTTTTCAGATTAGATATTATTGCATGAACAATTATGTTTAAATTAAAAAAATATTTATTATGCACAATGCACAAGAGTTGCTTACAAAAATAAATTGGTTTCTCGAACCGATTTCAAATTTTATTTTATATTTATTTACAACAAAAACTGGTTTTTTGATACTTGTTTTATCTCTTATTGTTTATTTATTGCTCTCGACAATAGATGCGATTAGAGTCAGACAATTAACTTATAAAGCTGCAACTAACTTTACTTCTGGAGGAATTAGTATTGTCGAAAAAATTTATATCTTTGGTAGAACAATTTTGAGAACATTTACAAAAATTATTGGAAACGCACCTGTTTTAATTATAGTATTTCTATTAATGTTTTTTATTGTTGGTATATCAACGGGGTTGAGTACGATTGACGAATTTGTTGAAAATCAAAATAAAATTAAAGAACTTAATATAGTTTTGAAACATCTTGACAAAAGACAGAAAGTTGCAGAAATAGATATTATTAATGTTGATTATGTAACTTTTGAAACTACAATGAAGATAAAGTTTTTTGATTATGCATCCAACGATTTTCACAACGAAGAACAGAACATTATAATAAAAGGAACAGATATTTATCTCGATGCCATAGTAATGAACTTTGAATATACAGAGATAGACAATGGGAAAAAATATAATATAGCATTGCCATATAGATTGTTCAGTAATATGGTATCACAATCGGAAGGAATATTGCTAAACTGTAAAGATACAAAAAAAATACCACTTACTTTTAAAAGAAATAAAGAAGATATTTATGGTATTTCGGCAGAGAAATATAACATGTATATAGAACAATTTTCAGTTTATATGAACGACGAAGAAAAAGCAAGAGAAGCTGGTGTCCGAAGTATTATAGGAAATGCTGTTCATAAAAAAATTCAAAAAGGACAGATTCTAACTATTTGGATAGAACAGACAGGAGGTATTGTTATAAAAGAAGAAGAAGAGTTCTAAATTATATCAGTCTGTAAATAATTTGGAAATATCCTTGTTTTCAGTTTTATATTTTATAGTTGGTTTTTTAGGCAAAAAAATAAGCTAATAGCCCAGATATTAAATTGCTTACAAAATTTGCAAACATCTGTGTCTTGAATGTTCTATTTGACAAATATTTTTCCTGATATATTTTTTATAAAGTTCTTATCTTTTATTGGTGCTCTATCATCTACTTAACAAAAAAATTTTATATCGAACTCAGATTAATAAGTATTTTACAAAAACAAATCCGAAAGTTATTTTTTAACGATTATTAAATCAATATCTTAGCAAAATTATTTTAAGTATTAACATACACAATCTTAAAGGTTGTGATACGCTTAAAATTATATATTCCAAATATTAATTCACATAAGTAAAATGAAATCAACAATTTATAAATATAGTTTTTTTTATAATATTCTGCTATTTTATATTATTTTCGTTTTTTTATGTAAATATTATATTCATAAATAAGAGCATTATAAAACATTTTGGCAATAATTTTTGCACCTCTCGGATTGAAGTGAGTAAAATCTTTTTCGGCAAGTGGTGGTTTTCGAAACACCCAACTTGGCATTGAATTTTTGCCGCCCATTGCTTCGTACATATCCCAATAGGCACAATTATTTTCAAAAGCCGCTTTTTTTAAGGCATCTCTTATTAATACAATATTTGGGAAACTTACATAAGTATCTTTATATTTTTTTGACATATCAGCAGGTCCTATTAATATAATTGTCATATCCGGCGCTATTCGTTTTAATGTTCTTAGTTGATAAGAAAAACTTCTGCGATAGAAATCATAATTTTTTCTTTCGCCAGGTATTACGTTGCCTCCGAATTGTAAAATCAAAAGTTTTGTGTTAAGAAGCCTATAAAATTTACCCAGCAATTTTAAATCCATTCTTGTAAATATTGTTCCGCTAGAACCTCTCATTGCAATATTATCAACAGCTATTCCAGATAGTCCATCGAATGTGAAACCATAAAATTCAGGACTGTTTGTTGCTTCGAATTCAAACTTCAGAGTATTTGGTGATTCTTCAAAAAGCCATGTTTTTGTTTTTAAATCGTTAAAAGGAGGTAATGTGTCATCTGAAATTATATTCTCTTCTGCATAAGCTTTTACTATTAAATCTGATGTATTATTTCCTAGAAACATTTGGCATTTTTTATAAGTTTTCGATTTTCTGTAAGCATAAGGCGATACAGAAAAGCTTAGTGATGCTTTTCGTTGCGGTGGTTCTTCTAATATTTCGCCATCTATTACAGGAAAAATAGTATCTGCAATCAATGGACTGAATTGACAAAAATTTGCGATAGCTCCGTATCTTCGATGTTTTACATCTGGATTTTTCCTGCCGTAAGCTGTGTACCTTTTCCAATCACCATTAGCGGTCTGAACCATCGGCGATTTAAAATCATAAGCCTGAACAGCAGAGACAAATCCTGGTCCTGTTCCTCCGAATTGCGACTGTAATTTATATCGGAAATATCTTGTCATTCTGTCTGTTTCTATTTGAGAATCTCCGTAGTGCATAATTCTCAATATTTCTCTTTTACCTCTGAGCGTTGCCAGATTCTCGAAAAAATCGTACATTATACTTTTGTCATTATTAGGAAATTCGAGATAACGAGCTACGCTGTCAATTTTCAAAGGCATTGGTTTATAATAAACATACATAGAATCTATCATAATAGAATCAATTTCTGGTTCTATAATTTCCTCAAATGCAAGTTCTTCTATTTCATTATCATCAACAGTTGTATTTTCTATAATATCCGAAATATCTACTTTCTCTTGTTTCTGTGGATTTATTAGCTCGTCAAAAGTTACAAAATCCAATGAAAAATCATCAGTAATTAAAATTCCTTTTTCTGGAAAAACAAAAGATAAAACTGCTAATATTATTGTTGTTGTAAGAATAAATATAAGTATTTTAATCGGTTTCATTTTTTTGTTTATTTTGTTTTTATTGATATTTGTAAGGTATATTTCTCTAATTATGTGCTAATTATCCATTATCAATCTAGCTTAGTAATGGTTAAAAAATAACTTCCTGATTTGTTTTTTGTAAAATACTTATTATCTGGTGTAAACCAATTCGTAATTCATAATTTATAATTCGTAATTTACTTACATAAATCCTTGTTTTTTAATTACTTCGATTAATGTTTTTGAAAAATGAATATTATTTTTTTCGATATAACGTTTTTCTGTAAATATTTGAGCAAGGTTATCTGTTTCGTTTTCTTTAATTAATTGTTTTGTAAATTCCGACTCCTCTATTTCTTTATAAATTGTATTAATATTTTTTTCAGAAAAATCATTATATTTTTCATAATGAACAACAGCTTCAGAAGGCAATCTGTCTGTTAAATTAGGAGTTTCATCTGGGTAACCAACAACTAAAGTAGTAACAGGAACAACACCCTCAGGAAGCTCCAGTATTTCAATAATTTTATCTGCATTATAATTTGTTGTACCGAGATAGCATATTCCAAGATTATAACTTTCGGCAGCTATTGCAACATTTTGTGCAGCAATAACAGCATCAATACTTGCCGTGTAAAACCATAAAAAATTATTGTATGCTGGTTTACAGTCTCTTAGTTTACACCATTTATTGAAACGGTTTAGGTCAGCACAAAAAGTCAAAATAAGAGGAGCCTGTCGAACCATATCTTGTCTAAAATGTTGCTCCCAAAGTTTCTCTTTCTGTGTAGCATTTTTTGTTACTATAATACTGTAAGCTTGCATATTTCCAGTATTAGATGCTCTTATTCCTGCTTCTATAATTGATTTTGTAATTTCTTCTTCAATCGGTTTATTTTTATATTTCCGAATTGATTTATGATTAAATATTGTTTCTAACATAAATTATTTATTAAGTTTTTATTTTACAATTTTTGAAAATTAATAGACAATAAGTCTTTTAGTTGGCAAATATAATATATTTTGGAAACTAATTAACTATAATCCAAAAAAAAATGATTTTTTCTGATTTAGTAATTGTTAAAAAATAACTTTTTGATTTGTTTTTTGTAAAATACTTATTATAAGGTGTAAATCAATTCGTAATTCGTAATTTACTTATGTAAGTATTTGTATAATATTAAAAATAGATTTATCAATTGAAAACAAAAATTGCCCCATGTTTAACAAACACAGAGCAACAATTATTTATAACTAACTTCTTAATTATTTTCGACAACATTTTCCTTTTCCATTTCTATTTCCTTTTCTATTTTTATTTGCATTCATCCGTCCGTTTCTACTATTTGATTTTGAATTATCAAAATATATCTTCTGGTCGGCTGTCAATAAACTTCTAACTTTCTGATTATGTTGCTCTTTATTTTTTTGCTTATTCGTCCTAATCGCTCCTATTTCATCAACAGTTTTATTAACCAACTTCATATCAACTTTTTCAGCTGTTCTTAATGTTTGTAGGCGAGCATGTTTCTCTGCAATTTTGTTGTCGTAGTTTTGCATTTCTTTCATGTGCGCTGTTCTTAATTTCTTAATTTTTGTCTCCTGCTCATCTGTCAAATCTGGAATATTTTTACAAGAATTATCTCCTCTGTTTGCTTTTCCTTTCTCACATCCGCGCTGTGCAAAAACATCTGTGTTCACACTAAACAATATTGCCAAGAAAAGCATTCCTATTGTTACCGATTTTAAATTTTTCATTTTAATTTAATTTAGAAAATTATTAATTATATTTATATTTATATTTATATTAATTGTTACAGTCAATAACATTTTGGTCTAAAAAAGATTCTTGTCTCCATAGTTTTTTTCTATTCCTCTTTCTTTTTAACCTTTTTTTATGTATTGGCATTTCAACATCTTTATTTATCATAATTTTAAACATATCAAACAGTTTTTCTTTTTGTTCATCTGTACAAACATTTTTCATTTCAATATAATATTCAAAAGTAAAATGTTTAAGTTCTGTGTGCAGTTTTCCAATTTCTTCTGATAGTTTTCTCAAATAAATTGTATCTGACTTATCTTTTCCGAGTTCGCGAATAAATTTATTTCTATTAATATGCATTTCATTTTTTAAAAATTTTGCATGTCTCTGAAATTTTTGTTTAGAGCTGTCAAACTTTATATACTGCTCGTTGTTCAGACTTAACTCATTTCGACAGTGTTTACAAAAACATTTATTTTCAACTGTTTTTGTTTTTTTTGTATTTTCTTTGTTGTCATTTGTCTGAAAATAAGCATTATAAATTATTGTTCCTATTGTTGCTGTATTTGTTGCGACCAGAAAAACAATTATCAAAATCAGAATATTTTTACTGTAAATTTTCATTTTTGTTTTTTTGTTATTCGTTTAATAATAAAATTTCAATTTCTTCTTGCTGAAAATCATCGAAATATAGTTCTGTTTTGAGTGATATATCTTCATATTTTTTTGTTTCATAAGTATTTCCTATTTTTATTCCGAAGAAAAATCCAACAATCAAAAGAAATGATAACAAAACTGGTTGCAATATTTTTTTATAAACAGGAACAAATATATTTTGTTTTCTTTTGTCTTCTATAACATCTAATTTTTGTTTTATTCTTGTATATAAAAAAGGGTTTGGTTTTAGAGTTTCTTGTTCATTTATTATATTCAAAGTTGTTTTTAAATCATAATAAAGCTGTTTACAATTTTCACAACTCTGTAAATGATTATTTATTTTAACATTTTCTGAATCGGTTGTTTCGTTGTCAATATAAAGAAATAATTTTTTATGAACTGTTTTACATTTCATTTTTTTGTTTGTTTTATTAGTTTGACACAATATTTAAAAAAAACTTTTGTTTTCTTTTATTTTCTTTTATAAAAATTCAATATTTTTTTACGAACATTATTTTTAGCTCTGTGCATTAGTCCTTCTACTGATGACAATGATAAGTTCATTATTTTTGAAATTTGGACGTAAGATAAATTTTCAAATTTGCTTAATGTGAACGCAATTTTTTGATTTTTAGAAAGAGTATTAATAGATTTATGTAGTAGTTTTATTTTTTCATTTTGCTTATATTTGTTCTCTGCATCATCATTGCTGTTGTCTGGAATTTGCAGTTCTGAATTTTCAGTTCCGTAAAAAAAGTTTCCAATGCTTTTAATAATTTTTCTTTTTTTGTTGTCGCGCATAAAATTTAGCGATTTATTAGCAGATATTCTATAAAGCCATGTAGATAATCTCGCTGTTTCTTTGAATTTATGTATAGATAAAAAAACCTCGATAAATACTTCTTGCGTAATATCTTCAGCATCATTTTTGTTATGCAAAAAACTGTTACAAGTATTAAGCACCATCAATTGATATTTATCAACAAAATTTTTAAAATACTTCTGGTCGTTAGATAAAATACCAGTTATTAGTTCTTTATCGCTCATTTACGGGAAAACTTCAAAATTTGAAATATAAAAAGTAATATATTTTAAGACACAATAAAATAAAAAAACTTGCGGATGCAAGTTCTTTTATTCCAAAATATTGTATCATCAAAATATTTAAGTGCTGAAAATCAAGGAATTATTATTTTGAAAATAATGAATTTTAATGACTTTAAAATAATTTTTTTCTTTTCAAAAGGTATGGAATTATTACATCTTTAAAATCGGAATTAATATCAGCAGCCACAAAATCTATTTTAAACTTTCCACATTTTAATTTTAGATTATTATAATATGAGCTTGTTTTATTTTTAAAATGTTCTCTTACTTCGTTTGGGTTTAGTTTTATTATTTCTTCGGTTTCCATATCCACAAATTTATGAGGACGATTTTTATACGAAAATTGTTCTTCGTATTTTTTGTCTGTTACATGAAACAAAATTACATCATGTTTATTATGTTTCAAGTGTTGCAACGATGCAAAAAGCTTCTCCGAACTTTCGTTACTAAACATATCGCTAAATATTATTACAAGTGAACGTCTGTGTATTTTGTCGGCTGTAAGATGAAGTATTCTGCCAGTGTTTGTTGTTTTGTTAAGTTTTTGTTTTTCATTTTGTAATAGTTCGTTAAGTTTTCCGTACAAAAATCGTGAATGAGTAATAGATGTTTTTGTTCGTGTGTGTAGTTCTATTTCATCTGAGAAGAAAGTTAAACCAATAGCATCTCGCTGTTTTCTGAGTATATATATTAATGCTGCTGCACAGTATATTGAAAATGCAAGTTTGGTGTGAACTTTTTTATTTTTATAAGGAAATAACATTGATGAAGATGTATCAATTATTATTCTACTTCTTAGATTTGTTTCTTCTTCGTATCTTTTTACGAAAAGTTTATCTGTTCGAGCAAACAATTTCCAGTCTATATTTTTAGTTGATTCGCCTGTATTATATAATCTGTGTTCTGCAAATTCAACCGAAAAACCATGAAAAGGACTCTTATGAAGACCAGTTATAAAACCCTCAACGACCTGTTTTGCAATAAATTCAATATTTCCAAAATCTTTTAATTCTGTTATATCATTTATATTTTTCATTTATATTTTTTGTTGTAATAATTTAGAAATTAAGAAAAGAGATATTTTTTTTTATATTTGTCTGCATTTTATTTTTCTTCTTCTTTTTTCATTCTGTCTGTAAATAATTTTCCGTTAAGATGGTCTATTTCATGTTGAAAAATAATTGCCGTAAAACCGTTCACAGTATCTGTTATACTTTTTGAATTAATCAAATCATATTTTATAATAATTGTATCAGAACGGTTTACAGTACCTGTAAAATTTGGTATTGATAGGCAAACTTCTATATTTTTTGATTTTGTTTTTGAATAATAAATTATCTTTGAGTTTAAATAAAATTCAAAAGGTGAGTTTTCTTTGTCGAAACGCTGTACCCATATAATTTGTTTATTAACACCAACCTGAGGCGCAGCAATTCCTACACCCATATTTTGTGGGTCGTTTACCGTTGTGTACATTCCGTTGATAAGTTTAATAAGTTTTTTATTAGTTGTGTCTGGCTTTACTTCTTTACTTATTTTATACAAAATAATAGAATCCTTCTGGTTGTAAACATACATTATAGGCATTATTTTATCTGGTTCTATATTTCTAATAACTCGTCTTTCTTTTATCGTAAAACGACTGCCAGTACAGTTTGAAAATATTAAAATAATAATAATTAATATTGGCAATATTGATTTAATAGTTTTCATATATTTTTATTACAAAATAAATTTTTACCTCCGATTTATATCGGAGGCTTTTGATTATCAAGGTTTTATATTTGTTTTATATATAATCTTTTCTTATATGTAAACCTTTATCAGCCATTTCTTTACCAACTTTTTTTATTAAATTTATTTTTGATTTTAGAGGCAGGAAAGCCGATTTAAAACTGTTTATTATAAGATATTTTAGTTCATCTTGTGTAAAATTAAATTCCTTTATTGCAATCATATATTCATCTGTTAGACTTGTTCTTGAGATGAGTCTATTATCAGTATTAATTGTAACTCTTATTCCTATGTCGAAATAAAATTTCAGAGGATGGTTTTTAAAATTTTTCACTGCTTTTGTTTGTACATTCGATGATATGCACATTTCCAGAGGTATTCTGTGGTCGTTAATATAGTTTAATAGGTCTCCGTTTTCTCTTAGTCTTGTTCCGTGTCCTATCCTGTTTGCATTAACATAATGTAATGCTTGATGTATAGACTCTGGTCCTGATGCTTCTCCAGCATGCACTGTTGTATTTATATTGTTATTAATTATTAAATAAAAAGCATCTCTATGTTTCTTAGCTGGGAAGTTTTCTTCTGCTCCAGCAAGGTCAAAACCAACAACTCCACTATTTTTATAAGCAACACTAAGTTCAGCAAGCGTAAGCGAAACTTCTGGAGCATAGTGCCTCAGACTGCAAATTATAATCCCTATTTTTATATCAAGTTCTTTTTCAGCTTGTTCTTTTCCTTTCAGTACAGCGTCAACTACATCAGTTAATTTCAATCCTTTTTCTATATGTAAAATAGGCGAGAACCTAATTTCGAGGTATCTTATATTCTCATTTACACAATCTTCAGCCAGCTCAAATGTTGCTCTTCTAAGCGATTCGGTAGTTTGAAGTACAGAACATGTAACATCAAAAGGTTTCAAATAATCTTCAAGGTTTTTACAATCAGGTCCTGCTTCAAGGTATTTTCTCAACGCTTCAGGTTCATTTTCTGGAAGCTTTACGTTCTGTTTCTTTGCTAATTCTATTATTGTTTCTACTCTCAAAGAGCCATCAAGATGACAATGTAGTTCAGCTTTTGGCAAACTATGAACAAATTCTCGTGTTAATTCTATCATTTTATATATTAAATTAAAAAAAATTAGTAAATTACTGATATAGCAGAAGCATCAAAATATTTAAGTGTTGAAAAACTAAAAACTAAAAACTAAAAATTTGTTTACCAACTTACATCACTTTCTGGTATATAATACAATATTCTTTCTTGTACAACTTTGTTATCACCTTTGTCTGTAACAATTATTTTTATTGTATTCATACCTTCCTGTAAATTCAGTAAAGCAATAACTGGATATTGATATTCATCACTCGGAATAAGGTTTTCGTTGTAAGCATCATCAATTTGCAGTATTCCGTTTATAATAATTTCAACGTTCTTAGGTTCGTCAAAACTTCTTATAATAATATCAGCTTCGTACTCATTTGTAATTGAAACAGAAGCGGAGTCAAACGGATTTTTAAATATAATATCTGTTTTGTTAACGTCTCTGTATTTCATAACTGCATAATCCCATCCTTTTCCTTTTTGCATTGTCGAGCCAGAAAGGACTAATCCGTTATCCTTCGTTTCGACAATAGAATGCGGATAATCAAGGCTCTTTCTTCTGAAAGAATTTTCCCAAATCAAATTCCCTACAGTGTCAATTTTTCTTATCCAAAAATCAGCATATACATAGTTTTTAGATTTTTCAAAACCACAAATAACTAAATTGTCATCATAAGTTTTTGTAATACCAGTCGCTTCTTCCCAGTTGTCGTATCCATAAGTTTTTCTGTGAATCAAATTTCCTGAAGAAGTAAATTTTAAAAACAAAGCATCAAAATCAGTTATCTCATTATAAATTGTTTGTCCTACAACAACTAAACTACTGTCTTGCAACTCTATAACATCTTGCGCTCCTTGTATAAGATTTTTTTCGAATGGAAGATCCCATATAACTTCACCGAGATTATTTATTTTCATTATACGCAATACCTTTTTTTTGGAGTACATTGCATATCCAACTATTACAAAATTTCCGTCAGCTGTTTTAGTTATTGCATTTGCAACATCAGACTTTGTATCATCGAATTTTATTTCATTTATCAACACTCCTTTTTCGTTCAAAAATAGTATCCACAGTACTTTCTCGAATTCTTCTTGTTCCACCGTATATCCAACAGCAACAAAATTTCCGTCATCTGTTTGGCAAATATCATTTATCACTTCATCACCTTTTCCGCCGTAATTTTTGAACCAAATTATTTTTCCGTTCAAATCGGTTTTCATAATTAGAGCATTTTTTGTTCGGTCTCTTTTTCGTTTCATATAAAAACCACCTATTACAAGGTTTGAGTCTTTTGTGTTGATAACACAATTTGCTCCTGAGGTATAATTGTCTTCGTATGTTTTACCCCATTTATCGTTTCCTTCGGTATCCGTCATCAACAACCATAAATGAGTTCTTTCTTTAATAACAGTACCTGCAACAACTAAATTGCCGTTATATGTTTCTACAACACATTTAGATTTATCTTGCCTATCAAAACCAAAACCTTTTGCCCATTCGACAGTATATTGAGCCGATAATTCTGTTGTAAAAAACAAAATTAAAAGAAATAAAAATAATTGACAAAAAAATAAAAATATTTTATTAAAATACAACATATTGATTGATTGTTTAGTGTTTATTCAATATATAATTATAATTTTTTTACTTGCCAATTAAATAAAATTATAAATTCAAATTTGGCAAAGCTACACACAATATTTTTATTGGTGCAATTATTGTCTAATTATAATAATTAAATTTTGAATACTCATATTAAAAAAAACAAAAATAATTATTTTTATTGTAATTTGTTATTAATTTTATGTTTATTTATTTATTTACTGCTCAAAATCAATACTATACAACTCACAACATTCAATCGACAGACACAATATTATTATTATTTTTTTTTTAAAAAAAATAATAATAATATTGTATATTCATTTTTATACATTTTTGCTTCAAAATTTATACAAATAAAATAAAAAATATATTATGAAAAAAAAAGGCGGTTTCCCATGGTGGTTAATTTTTATATTTACATGTTTTCTAAGTTGGGTTTCAGTTTTTACAGCTGGACTGATTGTTAAAAATAGAACATGGATTATTGCAGGTATAGTTTATGCTGCTCCATTTTTCTTTCTTTTTACTGTTGATGATACAAAAGAGCAGAAGGAAATAATTTCTGAAATAAATTTAAAATTAGAAAAGAAAGAAGCATTCTCGAAGAGTGATTCTAAAAAATATATAGAATGTATTGTCCTGTATAAAAAGATTAGCAATCTGAACAATAATATAGAAATGCTTGAGACTCAGAAAGATGAACCTACTTTTTTGAAAGATTTAAAAAAATTGAAAAAGCAAAAGAAAGATTATCAAGACGAGATTGATAAAAGCATAAAAGATGCCAATCCACAAATTGAAGATTCTTTATACAAAAATATAGTTTATGCTCTTTGGTTTATGGTATCTCTTGCTGCATTTGTTCATGCAATAGTAATAAGAAAAAAATATTGGCAATTGTTGGAAGATAGAAAACCAGGAATTTATAAAAAAGTAAAACCTATTGATGAGAATAAAAAGATTTTGGATGAGGTAGAACGAATAAGAAAAAGAATTTTGAATAAAATAAAAAAGTCCGATGACTTTGATGCTTACATAGTTGACGATATAAAAAAATTAACTTATAATTATTCAGAACAGATTGAAAAATTAATAAAAGAAGACGAAAAATTAACAAAATTAACAGCAAATTCAAATGTTAATTCTTTAAAATCTGAAATCAAAAATCTGAAAATAAAATCTGAATCAGAAGAAAATTCGCGACTCTCAAAAGATTATAAAAAAACAATAGATTCAAAACAAAAATTGTTAAATTCGTTAATGGAAGTAGAACGCACACACACAAAAATTAAATTAAAATTGAAAAATGCAGTAACATTGCTTAAACAAGTTGAATATGACCTAATAAAATTAGAAAATGTTTTTACAAGCGAAAATAAAGATATATTTTTCAAATCATTTACAGATAGTTCCAATGAACTATCCAATTATGTTAACGAAATAGAAAAAATCTATAAAGAACATGTTGATTAATTGATTAAAAACAAAAAAATGGAAAGAAAAAAGATAATTAAAACTGGAATTTTTGTATTGCTTGTGATTATTTTATTTGTATGGGGGTACAGATTTATTAGTAGTAAAAAAATATTTACAACAGACCGAATATTTTATGGCTCTTACGAAAATGTAAGTGGACTTATGATTTCAAATTCTATATTCTTAAACGGAATGAAAGTAGGTATGGTAAGGGATATTTATTTTGAGTATCCTGGAGCAAAGAATTTAATCGTTGAATTTAGTATTGAGAAAGATATTTTGGTACCAAAAAAAAGTATAGCAGAGATTATAAGTTATGACCTGATGGGAACAAAGGCAGTTAATCTGGTAAGAAATTTTGAAACAAAAGAGTATTACAACGATGGAGATACTATGATTACAGGAACTGAGATAGACATAAAAGAACAAATAAATCAACAAATATTACCGTTAAAAACAAAAACAGAAAATTTAATTTCTTCTTTTGATTCTGTTCTTATCTCTTTACAGGCAATATTTAATGACAATACAAAACATAATCTAAGAAAAAGTTTTGACCACATAGAAATAACTCTTCTAAATCTATCAAATGCTTCATATACACTTGATAATCTGATGACTACCGAAAAAGTTAAGTTGAAAGCAATACTGTCAAATGCTGAATCAATAACAACGAATATTAACAACAACAACGAACAAATTACAAATATTTTACAAAATTTTTCTGCCGTCAGCGATTCTGTTGCTAAGTCAGATATAGTTTCTGTAATCAACGAAGCTGGTTTAGTACTTACACAAATGAATGAAATTACATCAAAAATAAATTCTGGCAGTGGAACAATAGGACTATTAATAAATAATGACGATTTGTACAATAAACTTGACATTACATCAAAACATCTCGACGAACTTCTGATAGATATAAAAGAGAACCCAAAACGATATTTAAAGTTTTCTGCGTTTTAAAATCTAATAAATTAATGGTAATTAAATAAATAATCTTTGGCTTAAAAGCTATAATATCAAATTAACATGGAACAAATTAAAGACAAAATTACACAACTTAGCAAAGAATTGAACAAACACAATCATTGTTATTATGTACTTTCAGAACCTCTTATAAGTGATTTTGAATATGATATGATGATGCAAGAACTACAAACTCTTGAAAAAAAATATCCAGAGTATTCAAATCCTAATTCTCCAACAAAACGAATAGGTACAGATATAAATGTTCATTTTAAACAGATGAAACATAAATATCCAATGCTTTCGCTTGGAAATACTTACAATATTCAGGAACTTTATGATTTCGATGCCAGAGTAAAACGAATAATTGGTAACGATACAGATTATAAATATGTTTGTGAATTAAAATACGATGGAACAGCGATTAGTCTTGTTTACAAAAACGGACAACTTTTAAGGGCTGTTACACGAGGAGATGGCGCAACAGGAGATGATGTTACCGATAATATAAGAACAATTAAATCAATACCTTTGATTTTAAATGGAGATGATTATCCAGATGAATTTGAAATACGTGGAGAAGTAATAATGACACATGATGTGTTTGATAAACTAAACAAAGAAAAAGAAAAAATAGGAGAAATGCCGTTTGCAAATCCGAGAAATGCAGCATCAGGGAGTTTGAAATTATTAAATTCTTATGGAGTTGGAAAAAGAAGTTTAGATGCTTTTTTATATTTTCTATTAGGCAAAAATTTACAATCTGATTCTCATTACAGTAATTTGCAATTGGCTAAAAAATGGGGTTTCAAAATATCAGACAATACAAAAATTGTTGATAACATTGAGGGTGTACTTGATTTTATAAATTTTTGGGATAGCGAGAGAAGAAAGCTCGGTTTTGATATTGACGGAATAGTTATTAAAGTGGATTCGAGACAGTTGCAAGACGAACTCGGTGCAACAAGCAAAGCTCCACGCTGGGCAATTTCATATAAATTTAAAGCTGAACGTGTTGTAAGCAAATTATTGTCGATTGATTTTCAGGTAGGCAGAACTGGCGCTGTTACACCTGTTGCAAATCTTGAACCTGTTCGTTTGAGCGGGACGATTGTAAAAAGAGCTTCACTTCATAATGCAGACTTTATTGCTTCGCTTGATGTGAGATTGAACGATATTGTTTTTGTTGAAAAAGGTGGAGAGATTATTCCAAAAATTGTAGGCATTGATAAAACAAAAAGAACTGAAACTTCTGTTCCTTTCAAATATGCCGTAAATTGTCCCGACTGTGGAAGTTTACTTGTACGTCACGATGGCGAGTCTGCTTATTATTGTCATTCTTTGGAATGTCCTCCTCAGATTAAAGGAAAAATAGAACATTTTTTTAGCAAAAAAGCGATGAATATTTCTGGAGGCGAGTCTACTGTCAAAGCATTATTTGATGCTGGTTTTGTAAAAAATATTGCAGATTTATATTATTTAACAAAAAAACAGATACTTACTATTGATAGATTTAAAAGTAAATCTGCTGATAATTTACTATCGAGCATAGAAAATTCAAAAAAAGTACCTTTTGAAAAAGTACTTTATTCGATTGGTATAAGATATGTCGGCAGTACTATTGCCAAGATTCTTGTTAAAAATATGAAATCAATTGATAATATTATAAATGCAAAAAGCGAACAACTACAAGAAATTGATGAAATTGGCGAAAGAATTGCAGAAAGCATAGTAAATTTCTTTGGAGATAAAAAAAATATTGATATTATTAATAAAATGAAAATAAACGGTTTGCAATTTGAAAAACATGAAGAAGAAAATCAAACTGAAATACTTAAAGGTTTAAAGATTGTTATATCTGGAACTTTCAAAAATTATTCAAGAAACGAACTGAAACAACTAATTGATAAAAACGGCGGCAAAAATGTTAGTTCGATTTCAAAAAAAACTACTTACCTACTTGCCGGAAAAAATGTTGGACCAAGTAAATTAGCGAAAGTAAAAAAATTGAATATAAAAATAATATCAGAAGACGAATTTATAGAAATTATTTCATAACATTAATTTTATAATAACTGTTATTATTTTATCAAATAATTAGTTAATTTTTTATTAATTAATAATATAAACTACTGAAAAACAAGTATTTAAAATATGAATAATCCGAATAAAAAAATAGTTAATTTCATTAAAGAGCATCATGTTCTTACACTTGCCACGTCTGTAAACAATGTTCCTTACTGTGCAAACTGTTTTTACGTATATCTCGAAGATGAAAATATTTTTGTTTTAACTTCCGAAGAATCAACAAAACATATAAGTGATATTCATAAGAATAATTATGTAGCTGGTTCGGTTGTGTTGGAGACATCGATTGTTGGAAAAATACAGGGAATTCAATTTAATGGGACTGCGTATAAGCCTGATGGTATGTTGAAAAAAATAGCAAAAAAAAAATATAAAAAAAAATATCTGGTTGCAAAATTGATGAATCTAAATATATGGATTATCGAAATAAACTTCATTAAATTTACTGATAACAGACTTGGTTTTGGGAAAAAATTAATTTGGAAAAAAAAATAATGAATTTTTTCAAAAAAAATTTTTTTTTTAATTTAATGTTTTTAAATTTGCAGTCTCATTTGTATTTGTATTGAATGGTCACGTGGCCGAGCGGTTAGGCAGTGGTCTGCAAAACCATGTACAGCGGTTCGAATCCGCTCGTGACCTCTCTATAATTGTACTGATTAAGAGTAATGTTTTTAATAATCAAATTCTAAATATAGTCCTTAATCAGTATAAATTATATTTGAATTTAAAACCCTAAATTTTCGTCCCCACTATAACAATTATCATCAATCTTTAAGCGACAGGTGAAAAACACATGCAGAGCGCAAGATTTTTATTTACAATATAAAAATTTTACTATATCTTTTTTGTAACTACACAGGACTATACTATTTATTCTTAATAAATATGAAATTATTTTGTTCTACAAAACAAATATGTAGAATTAGAATCTAATAATGCTAAATTATTAGAAGAAAATTCTGATAAAGAGTAGTACTGTTTAGTTATGTAATTTATATTTTCTAACACATTTATTTTTTATTTATATCATCATTTTATCTGAAAATTATGAGAAAAACAGTATTATTATCATTAATTACATTATTATTTTTGTCTTCGTGTACAGATGTTTATAGGGATTTTCAGAGTATTAGCGGTATGCGATGGTTCCAGAAAGATAAAAAAAACTTTGATGTAAAAATTAAAGAAAACGGAAATTACGATTTAATATTTTCTATGCGCTATCCAACAGGATTTCAATATAAAAATGTTGATATAAAGATTTCAAGAGTATCGCCAGACGGGAAGACAATATTTAAGGAATTTAAAATTAAAGTTAGAGATGAAAATGGATATTATATAGGCTCGGCTGCTGGAGATTTATGGGACTTGGAGCAAATTTTTTCAAAAGGAGAGAAGTTAGAAAATGGAAATTATAAATATACTATCGAACATATTTCAAAGATAGAACCACTTATGAATGTAATGGATATTGGATTGATTATTAGACATTCTGAAAAATAACAAAAAAATATACAGATTAAATTGGACTATAAATTACTGTCGGTATAGCTTTAAAGCCATGCTGACAGTTTTTATATATATAACACAAATTTTATTTTATGTTTATTTTACGAGTTCTAAACCTTCCTTTGCAGATTTATCATCTGGCGAAAGCATAAGAGTTTTATTAAATAATATTTTTGCTTTCTTGTTCTGTCCAAGCATGTAGTTCGTCCAAGCACACATTATAAGACCGTCATAACCGAAGGGATATAGATTGATTACCTTTTCAAAAAATTTTATAGCTTTTTGATAATCTTTTTTGCCATAATATATTAGTCCGAGTCTATAATTTGCAGTTGTATTATTTGGCGAAATTTTCAATATTTTCTGGTATATATTTATTACTTCAGTCCACTTTCCCATAGCTACTTTTGGATAAATAAGACCAAATTTTGCTTCTTCTGAATACGGTTTTATATTTAATGCTTTCTGATAATGAGTCGCCGATTCGCTAAACAATCCAGCATTATATTCAAGCCAACCCAAACGTAAATTTATTTCATAAGATTTTTCTGAGTACACTTTTTTCATAATATCAGCAGCATTTTTGTACTCACCCTTTTTTTCCATTTCATAACTTTTCTTAAAAGTTTCCTTTACAATTTCAACATTTTGAGAAAAAATATCTGCCGCACTGATAATCATTAATAATAAAATTATTGGAACTATTTTTTTCATAAATATAATTTTTAAGTTATTAGATTAATAAATTTGAGTTATTATAAATTATTGTGCCACGATTATCGTGGCACAATATTGCAATGTTAATTTTGATACTATATTTTTAATTTAATAAGAATCAATTTCTTTTTTATTCTTATTATTATTATTGTTATTATTACGATAAATCCATGCAGATAAAACTCCAGCTATTGCTCCGAATAAATGTCCCTGCCATGAAATTCCTTGCTGTCCAGGTAATACACCTTGCAAGAGCGAACCTCCGTATGCGAAAAATATAATAATCGAAATAAGAAGAGTTTTGAAACTCATACGAAATATTCCGCTTGCGAGTAAAAAACCTATGTAACTGAAAATAACACCACTAGCACCTATATGATTCTCATTTCCACCAGCAAACAACCAGACAGCAAAACCACCCAATAATATTGAATATATTGTTACTGGTATCCATATTTCTTCATAAAAACTTAAAATAGTAAGTAACAGAAAAAATAATGGTATAGAATTAGAAATCAAATGTGCCCTATTTCCATGCAAAAAAGGTGAAGTTATAATACCAATTAATCCGTCTATTGAACGTGGATGAATTCCGTAATTGCGAAAATCTACATTGATAAAAAAATAATTTGCAATAAAAATTATCCATAACACAGCAACAATCCGAAATGATAACGTTATTTTTTTCATCTATTTTTATTACATAAGTTTATTTCTATTTACACAATTTAAATCTTTGAATGCAATTTGCAATCTTTCTATCATCGATTTTTCTCCTTCTCTTAGCCATGCACGTGGGTCATATTTTTTCTTGTTTGGTTTATCAGCTCCTTCTGGATTTCCTATTTGTCCTTGCAGATATTCTCTATTTTTTCTTTCGTGTTTTCTAACACCGTTCCAGAATGCCCATTGTGTATCTGTGTCTATGTTCATTTTTATTACACCATAAGAAATTGCTTCTCTAATTTCTTTTCTACTTGAACCTGAGCCTCCGTGAAATACAAAATTTACTGGTTTTTTATCTGTTTTGAATTTATTTTCGATATAATCCTGCGAATTTTTAAGTATTATTGGAGTCAGTTTCACGTTACCCGGTTTATAAACACCGTGAACATTTCCGAAGGAAGCAGCAATTGTAAACATGTTGCTTATTGCTGATAATTTTTTGTAAGCATAAGCTACTTCTGATGGTTGTGTATAAAGTTTTGAGCTATCAATATCTTCATTATCAACGCCATCTTCTTCGCCACCAGTAACACCGAGTTCTATTTCTAGTGTCATTCCTATTTTGCTCATTCTTTTAAGATATTTTTCACATATCTTGATGTTTTCTTCAAGCGGTTCTACGGATAGGTCAAGCATGTGTGAGCTATAAAGTGGTTTTCCGTATTTTTCAAAATGAACTTCACCTGCATCAAGCAATCCGTCTATCCAAGGAAGAAGTTTTTTTGAAGCGTGGTCTGTATGCAATATTACAGGCACACCATACGCCTCCGCGACAGCATGAACATATTTCGCTCCTGCTATTCCGCCAAGTATTTGCGCACTGTTATTATCATTTGAGAGTCCTTTTCCTGAAAAAAATTGCGCTCCACCACTCGACAGCTGAACAATAACTGGCGAACCAGCTTGTTTTGCTGCTTCAAGTACTGCATTTGCAGAATGCGAGCCTACTATATTTACGGCAGGTAAAGCAAAATTATTATCTTTTGCAATCCTAAAAAGCGCCTGAATATCTTTGCCTATTACTAATCCGGGTTTAATTTTATCAAATACCATATTATTTATTATTTGGTTCTAAATTCGTTTTAAAAGTTATTATTTATTATTTAAATAACCAAAGTTTGAAGGTTCTTTTTTTCTTAAATTTACATATTCCTTCTGTATTGTCCGCCGACATTAAAGAGCGTTTTTGTGATTTGTCCTATTGAACAATATTTTGATATTTCCATTAGTTCGTTGAAAATATTTTCATTTTGAATTGCCGCTTTCTTTAATTTTTCAAGTCCGTCAGTTATTGTTTTAGTTTTCGTTTTGTGCAATTCATTAATCATAAAAATTTGATATTCTTTTTCTTTTTCTATTGCACGTATAACTTCGCTTGGCAGAACGCTAGGCGAGCCTTTCGAAGACAAAAACGTATTAACACCCATAATTGGCAATTTACCAGAATGTTTTAATCGTTCATAATACAATGATTCTTCTTGAATTTTACTTCTTTGATACATTGTTTCCATTGCGCCGAGTACTCCACCTCTGTCTGTTATTCTATCAAATTCATATAAAACAGCCTCTTCGACAAGCTCTGTAAGTTCTTCTATAATAAAAGACCCTTGAAGTGGATTTTGATTTTTTGCAAGTCCAAGTTCGTGATTTATTATCAATTGAATAGCCATTGCCCTGCGAACAGATTCTTCTGTCGGAGTTGTAATTGCTTCATCATAAGCGTTGGTATGCAACGAGTTACAGTTATCATAAATAGCATAAAGAGCCTGTAAAGTTGTTCGTATATCATTAAAATCAATTTCCTGTGAGTGCAAAGAACGACCAGATGTTTGAATATGATATTTAAGTTTTTGAGAACGTTCTTTGGCATTGTATTTTATTTTCAAAGCCTTCGCCCATATTATTCTTGCTACTCTTCCCATCACAGAATATTCTGGGTCTAAGCCGTTTGAGAAAAAGAAAGAAAGATTAGGTGCAAATTTATTTATATCCATTCCGCGCGAGACATAATATTCCACATAAGTAAAACCGTTGGCAAGCGTAAATGCAAGCTGAGAAATAGGATTTGCACCAGCCTCAGCAATATGATAACCAGATATCGAAACAGAATAAAAATTGCGAACACCTTTATTAATAAAATATTCCTGCATATCGCCCATAAGTTTCAACGCAAAATCAATTGAATAAATACATGTATTCTGAGCTTGGTCTTCTTTAAGAATATCAGCCTGAACAGTACCACGTACTTTTTTAATTGTTTCTGTTTTTATCTTTTTGTATATTGCTGGCGACAATACGTCTTGCCCAGAAACGCCGAGCAACATAAGACCAAGTCCATTGTTTCCTTTTGGAAGTTTGCCTTGATATTTTGGACGTTCTGTTCCTTTTTGTTTATATATTTCATTAATTTTTCTTTTGGTTTCTTCTTCTTTACCTAAATTTTTTATATAAATTTCGCATTGCTGGTCGATTGCGGCGTTCATAAAATAGGCAGTCATTATTGGTGCTGGACCGTTAATTGTCATTGAAACAGATGTTTTCGGGTCTGCAAGATTAAAACCAGAATAAAGTTTTTTGAGGTCATCGAGACAGCAAATAGAAACACCAGAATTTCCTATTTTCCCGTAAATATCAGGACGCAAATCAGGATTTTCTCCGTACAATGTAACGCTGTCAAAAGCAGTTGATAATCTTTTTGCAGGCATACCAAACGAAACATAATGAAATCTTTTATTTGTTCTCTCGGGCCCGCCTTCGCCAGCAAACATACGTGTAGGGTCTTCGCCTTCTCGTTTGAACGAAAATACTCCTGCCGCAAATGGAAATTCTCCGGGTACATTTTCTTGCAAGTTCCATTTTAAAATATCTCCACTATCTTTATATTTTGGTAAAGATATTTTAGGTATATTTAACCCAGAAAGGCTTTTTTCAGATGTTTTAATTCTAAATTTTTTATCTCTTACTTTATAAACAAATTCTTTTTTGCTATATTTTTTTACTTTTTTGCTCCAATTTTCAAGTATTATTTTGTTGTGATTGTCTAATTCTGGTTCGATTTTTTTGTAAAGTTTTTTTAGATATTTAGCTGTTTTCGATGTTTTTTTATTTGCAGAAACTTTTGACAACTTTAAAATATTGTATGTTTGTTTTATTGCAGATAAATTCCGTGCTATTTCAGCTTGTTGTTCTGTTCTTTTGTTGTAAGTTCTTATTGTTTCTGATATTTCGGATAAGTAACGCACACGTGCAGGCGGAATAATATTAATTTTTTCCTGTGTTTTTTCTGTTATTTCAACAATATTATTTTTAAATAACACACCAAATTTTTCAGAAATTTTATCAATAAGTGCTTCGTACAGTTTGTTTACTCCTGTGTCATTAAATTGTGATGCTATTGTTCCGTAAACGGGCATTTTATCAATATCCAAGTCAAACAGTTCGTTGTTTCTCATATATTGTTTTTTTACATCTCTCAGTGCATCTAATGCTCCTCTTTTATCAAATTTATTTATCGCAATAATATCTGCAAAATCGAGCATATCAATTTTTTCCAACTGCGTAGCTGCGCCGTATTCAGGTGTCATAACATACATTGCAATATCGCTGTGTTCTGTTATTTCGGTGTCTGATTGTCCGATTCCAGAAGTTTCAAGAATAATCAAATCGTATTCAGCTGTTTTAACAATATCAACTGCATTTTTCACATGTGGTGACATTGCGAGATTTGCCTGTCTTGTTGCCAAAGAGCGCATATAAACTTGTTCATTGTTAATAGAATTCATACGAATACGGTCTCCAAGTAAAGCGCCACCTGTTTTTCGTTTTGAAGGGTCAACAGAAATAATAGCCACTTTTTTATCTATAAAATCATCAATATATCTTCTTATAAGTTCGTCAACAAGCGATGATTTTCCAGAACCTCCCGTACCTGTAATTCCTACAACAGGAATATTTTTATCGGCTGCTATTTTTCTAATATTGTCTAACAGTTCTTTACAATTTTCAGAACAAGATTCAGCCATACTAATTGTTCTTGCAATTGTATTTATATTTTTTTGTTTTATTTTTTCGATATTTGGCATTTTTCTTTCACAAACAGATATATCAGATTTCCTTACCAAATCGTTAATCATTCCTTGTAAACCCATTTTTCTGCCATCGTCAGGCGAATAAATACGGTTGATTCCATAATCATGAAGTTTTTTTATTTCTTCTGGTAAAATTACACCGCCACCGCCGCCGAAAATTTTTATATCATTTCTTCCTTTTTCTACCAAAAGGTCTTTCATATATTTAAAAAATTCAACATGTCCGCCCTGATATGATGTTATTGCTATTGCTTGTACATCTTCTTGTACTGCACATTCAACAATTTCTTTTACAGAACGGTTGTGTCCCAGATGTATAACTTCAACACCAGTTGCTTGAATAATTCTTCTCATTATATTTATTGCAGCATCGTGTCCATCAAATAACGAAGCGGCTGTTACAATCCGGATATGATTTTTTGGACAATATTTTTCAGTTTTTTGCATTTATATTATTATAAATTTTGTTTTTCAAATATTAATTCGCAAATTTAATACAAATATAAAAAAGAAAAAGAAGAAACGTTTTTTTTATTCAATTTCTATAAATTATCCAATACTTCCTTCAAGTGTTATTGATAGTAATTTTTTTGCTTCTGCTGCAAATTCCATAGGCAATCTGTTAAGTATTTCTTTTGCAAAACCATTGACTATTAGACTTACAGCATTTTCGTTGTCCAATCCTCTTTGTTTGCAATAAAAAATTTGGTCTTCCGATATTTTTGATGCTGTTGCTTCGTGTTCAACAATTGCAGTTGGATTATTAATATTAATATCTGGAAAAGTATGCGCTCCGCATTTATCTCCGATAAGTAATGAATCGCATTGAGAAAAATTTCTTGCATTTTTTGCATTTTTTGCAACTTTTACAAGTCCTCTATAAGTGTTTTGACTCTCGCCAAGTGAAATGCCTTTTGATATTATTGTACTTTTTGTATTCCTTCCTATATGAATCATTTTTGTTCCTGTATCTGCTTGTTGTTTGTTATTTGTAACGGCAACAGAATAGAACTCACTAACAGAATTATCTCCTTTTAATATTGTGCTTGGATATTTCCACGTAACAGATGAACCAGTTTCTACTTGTGTCCACGATATTCTTGAATTGTTACCACGACAAATTCCTCTTTTTGTAACAAAATTATATACTCCTCCTTTTCCTTCACTATTGCCTGGGTACCAGTTCTGAACAGTCGAATATTTAATTTCGGCATCTTTCATTGCAATTAGTTCAACAACAGCAGCATGTAATTGATTTTCATCTCGTTGCGGAGCCGTACAGCCTTCAAGATAACTAACATAACTGCCTTCATCGGCAATTACAAGTGTGCGTTCAAACTGTCCTGTGTTTGCCTGATTAATCCTGAAATATGTTGATAATTCCATCGGACAACGAACATTTTTAGGAATATAAGCAAATGAACCATCTGTAAAAACTGCTGAATTTAGACTCGCATAAAAATTATCTGTGTGCGGTACAACACTTGCGATGTATTTTTTTATTAAATCTGGATACTCACGTATTGCCTCGCTTATAGAACAAAATATTATTCCGAGTTTTTTAAGTGTATCCTTAAATGTTGTATGAACTGAAACACTATCAATAACTGCATCGATTGCAACTCCTGAGAGTACTTTCTGTTCTTCAAGCGGAACTCCGAGTTTTTTAAAAGTTTCAATAATTTCAGGATCCACTTCATCAAGACTATTATATTTAGCTGTATTTTTGGGAGCAGCATAATAACTTAAACCCTGAAAATCTGGTGTTGAATATTTTAAATGAGACCATTTTGGCTCGGTTTGTTTTTTCCAGTACTTAAAAGCTTTTAGACGGAAATCCAACATAAATTTTGGTTCTTTTTTCTTTAAAGAAAGTTTTTTTATTACCTCCTCGTCTAATCCTTTTGGAAAAACTTCTGTATCTATATCTGTTATAAATCCAGCTTCATATTCTTTATTTTTAAGTTCATTTATTATTTTGTCATCTTTGGTCATAATTTTTTATTATTGATAAGAATTTGTCAATTAAGAATAAAATTATTTAGATAATTATAACATATTTTGTTGAAATTTGTATAAGTCTCTAAATTTCATATCTTTGTAAAATAACTACATAATTCAAATAATATGAAACGAGATACTTACAACAAAGATACAAAATTAGAAATAATTATCAAAAAAAATCATAAAATCATTGTTTTTTTTGAAGAGTCTTATTACAAAGAAATAATAATGGATAAGTATAAATTTCTGATTATAACTTATTTTGTTGAAAAATATAAATGTTCTGTATTGATGTAGCAATCAATAAGTTCTCTGTCCAGTTTTTACTATATTTTTTTATTTAATTTTTTAAAAGCTGAGTTATTTAACTTCTTTTTTCTTAATAATGGGCAATATGGAATAAAATATTACAGAGTGAAAAAAGTGTAAACTAATTTTGGGATTTTTATGAAAAATGTCAAAAATTGACTATATTTTGAGCAAATATTTATACATTCGTTATATTTTATATAATATTTTTTAAATTTGTATAATTTTTGTATGTTATATTTAGTCAGACGAACAATTATCTAAACTTAAACAGATAAAAAACAATAAAGAGCAACCAACAATTAAACCGTAAATTATGAATAATTTTAAGATATTTTTATTTTTATTATTTTTATTATTTTCTTTTAATTCCTTCTCTCAGAACAAAAATTCAATACTTGACAGTCTGATAACTATTGTAAAAACACAGGTTGACGACACAATAAAAGTGGATAATCTAAATACAATATCAAAAAAACTTGGTAGCTCTGATTTTATAATATCTGTTGAATATGCTAAAAAAGCATTGAAACTTGCAAATATATTGAATTACAAAAGCGGAGAAGCGCTTGCTAATAAGAATATTGGAAATGCTTATTATTTTAAAAGCGATTACACAAATGCTTATGAATTTTATAATAAAAGTTTGTATATATACAAAAATATAGAAAATAAAAAAGGTACATCTATTCTTATCAGAAATCTTGGCAGTATATTTCATCAACAAGGCGACTACAAAAAGGCACTTGATTATTTTTTCAAAAGCCTTGATATGCGACTTGATATTGACGATAAAAAAGGTATTGCAAGTCTATACAATGCTATTGGTCTTGTATTTTTTGAACAAGAGAAATTCCTAAAATCATCTAAATATTATCACAAAAGCTTGGAGATAAACAAAAAACTTGATAATAAAATGGGAATAGCAAACTGTTATTACCGCATTAGTTCGTTTTATTCAAACGAAAAATTAAAGAAATTTGACAAAGCATTAGAATATTCACTAAAATTTCTTGCACTAAGCCAAGATATAGCAAACAAAAGATTAATAGCTCAAGCAAATGAACTCGTCGGTATAGTGTACATTAAGAAAAAAAAATATGATAAAGCTATTATAAATTTGAATAAAAGTAAAATATTGTGGAAAGAAACAGGTAATTTTTTTGGATTAGCAAGTACTCATTATAATATCGGAAAATTGTATTTTGAAATCAAAAATTATGACAAATCTGTTAAAGAATTAGAAAAAGCACTTGAAATTGTAGAAAAAATTAAAGCGCCTCGTATTGAAAAAGATATATCTGAAACGCTGACAGCTATTTATGATAAGCTTGGTAATCACAAAAAAGCATTTCAGTTTCATGTAAGATATATGGAATTAAAAGACAGTCTTATTAATGAGGAACGTTCGAATGCAATAACAAGGATTGAGATGAATATGCAGTTTGACAAACAATTAAAAAAGAACGAGTTTATTCAAAAACAAAAAGACTTAAAAAGTAAAGAACGTCTAAAAAGACAGCAATTATTATTGTGGTTTTTTATAACTGGTTTTATTTTGACACTCGGACTCTCATTTTTTATTTTCAAAAACTATCGTGCAAAAAAAATGGCAAACGCATTGCTCGAAGATAAAAATTTAGAAATTATTAAGAAAAACCTTAGGCTTACGCACCAAAAAGAAGAAATTGAAAAACAAAAAGAAGAAATCGAAGAACAGAAAAAAAATATAACAGACAGTATTTTATACGCAAAAAGAATACAAACGGCGGTACTATCTCCTGATGATGTTATTGAAAAAGAATTTTCAGAGTATTTTATATTTTTTAAACCTCGTAATATTGTTAGTGGTGATTTTTATTGGATGAGCAAAAAAGATAATTTGCTGATAGTTGCATCAGCAGATTGTACAGGACACGGAGTTCCGGGTGCGTTTATGAGCATGCTTGGTGTTTCTTTTCTTAATGAAATTGTGAACAAAAAAAGAAGCCAAGAGCTTAAAGCAAATCTTATTCTTAACGAACTTAGAGAACATGTAAAAACATCGCTTAGACAAACAGGAAAAAGAAACGAGGCAAAAGACGGAATGGATATAGCATTATGTGTATTTGATTTTGAAAATTTAACTGTCCAGTATTCAGGTGCTTATAATCCGATGATACTAATTAGAGACCAAAAAATAATTCAATACAAAGCAGATAGAATGCCTATTGGTATTTATATTAAAGAAAAACCATCGTTCACAAATAATGTAATCGAAGTAAAAAAAGATGATAGAATTTACATATTTTCAGACGGATTTCCTGACCAGTTCGGAGGAATAAAAGGTAAAAAATTCCTTATTAAAAATTTTAAAATAGAACTATTGAAAAATTCAAACGAAACAATGATAAGACAAAAAGAAATACTGGACGAAATTTTGTATAACTGGAAAAACCCAGAAAACGGAAAAAAATTCGAACAGATTGATGATATATTAATAATAGGTCTAAAAATATAAAAACAGAAAAACCGTCTGATGACAATTATTTAAATTCAATATTCCAATCTATTTCGCTTGTCCATTTTGAGCGTACATTAATTTTTTTATCATAAATAAGTATTCGCTCTGGTTGGATATTTTTAAGATAATCGCCAGTGTCCCATTTATCGTTTTCATTTTTATCGTAAATCAATTTTATACTATAATCGCCAGGCGAGAGTTTATCAAAAATTAAATTCACATTTTTTCTAATTTCTTTTTTACGAATTATTTTTCCATCTTCATCGCTAAGTAAAATAATAATTTTGCCTTTATCCAACATAGAGCCAGAAATAGAGTCGTTTATTGCAGTTTGTTTGATAACAGAATCTCGATTAATACTGTCCCGCATTTCTACTTTAATAAGAGAAGTATCTGTATGTAGATGATTTTTTTTATGAAAGAAATTCTCTTCGCTGATATGTTTAATATTTGAAATATTAAGCAATATTTTACCGAAATAGTTCTCGTGAAGGACTTTAAATTTAACCTCTGAATCTTTATTATAAAAATTAAAAATATCAGTAAAAGCGGTACTGTCGATACGAATAATATACGAATAATTGCCTTTCCATTTGTAAGAAATATCAAATTTGCGGAGCCTTGTGCTGTCTGTTTTAATATCATATTTTATTGGCAAATCAATACTTACAGCAACTTTTGTTATCCTTTTCTTACTGTGTTTTTTTCTTTTTATCTTTGAGATTGCCAAACTTATTGTATCATGTTTTATCTCTGTTTTTTTGTTTTTCGTCAGAATATCATAACTAATATCTAATTTTATTGTATCCATTTTGCTTACAAATTTATCTGTTATTGTAAATGAAATCGAATCGTTTGTAGAGTTGTGTTTTTTAGAGAACCAAACATTATTAATTGTAAAATTTAATGGTTTAATATTGACATCATTAATCAATTTATTTTTAAAATTTATATAAAATTTATTCTTTTTGTATCTTAACGATTTTACAATATTCTGTTTTTTATGGACAAGAATTGCTGAGACGCTGTCTTCGAAAAATATTTTATTATTCAGCGAATCGGTGTAGTCTGTAACTTTTATTTTTAATATTAAACTATCTGTTTCTTTTATTAAATTGTCAGTTATTTTAAGGATAATTTCATTTTCATTTTTCGTATTTATTTTTCTTCCGTATTCTTCAAAACTTTTGTTTAAAATTGATATTTTAATATCCGAATTAATAGGTTTATTAAAATTTATTTTAATTGTATCTGCATCTTTTCTTTTTATCGACAATATTTTTTGTTTTTCAATTTTCAGTTCTAATGTATCATAAAATTGTTGCACTTGGTTCAGGAAAAAATCATTATCATAGTGAACAACTAATTTTATTGTGTCCAATTTTAAGACATTTTTATCTGTTATTTTACATTCTATTTCATCTTTATCGGAGTTAAATTTTGTAATATACCAATTTTTGTTTTCTTGATTGTTCAACAATCTTAAACTAAAATCTTTTACAATTGGTCTTCTGAAAGCAAAAAATATTTTATCATAAGTTTGTCTTTGTATTTTTACAATATTTTGTTTTTTGGGGTCAATGACCATTGTATCAATAATTTCGTAAAGTTTTATTTTTGAAGTATCAAACTTTAAAATAGGCATTTTTGTTTCTATCTTATAATTATCAAAATAATTATGTTCTTTGTTGCTTAAATTTATTTCTGTATATTTTTCATTTAATGAGTCTGCTTTTGTATCGTAAAACAAATTAAAAGTATCGCTTTCCAATATTATATTTTCCATTGAATCTTTATTATGAAAATTTATAATAAAATCCAAACTGTCTTTATTATAAACCAAACTATCACGTAACCAATACGTTACGATTTTTCCAGTATCTGTTTTTTCAATCAAAATATCTTTTATTTTTATTTTTGTATCCAAAGCATTAATCATTATGCTGTCAATATTTTTGTTGTATTCGAATACACATTGTCCTCGTGAAGGTCGGTTTGCTTTTTTTATATATTGCGATTGTCTGTCTTCTGTAAACGAAAAAAGATGTAAATTATCTGGATAATAAATATTTTTTATTGATTTAATTATAGTATCGTTTTTTATTGTATCTACAACGGAAGAGTCTGGTAAAGAATATCTTATTGTTCCAGCTTTTAAGAAATCAGTTCTTTCTTTTATTTCAATTTTTGGAACTATAAAAGTGTCTGTGTATGCTATTTTTTCATCTGGAATATTAAAATAATAATTTGCATCGAAATCGTTTAAGGCAAATATACGGTAATTTCCCGGTTTAATATAATCGAACTCAAATTTTCCAATTGTATCTGTTTTTGCGATATAATAAGGTCGTTCTGTCATTGGAGTTGAGTCTTTATATGCACGGTAGAGCATCACGAACATTTTTTTTTCTGGCTCATGCGAAAAGGCATCTCTAACACTTCCCGAAACAGCAAAAGTATCAACAATATTTCCAGTTGAAATAATAAATTTATAATTTTTAATAGGATTGTTTTCGTTAAAATCTGCAATCGCATCACCAAAAGAAAAAGTGTATGTTGTCGTGTCGAGTAATTTTTCATTAAATTTTACAATTAAACTTCTCTTTTTTATTTTAAATTCTGGTTTTTCGTTCAGCATAGGCGAAGACAAGAATATACCTTCTAAATTGTTAAGTTGGAAATATTCATCAAAAATTATTGTTATTTTTTTACCTGAAAAATTTGTTGTCTTTTCTGCTGGATTGCTTCCAATAATTTGAGGTGGAGTTTCATCTTTTTCTCCTCCTGTTAGCGTTCCTATTCTTGCACACGAGAACCATAATATTGATGATATTAATATTATTAAACCTATTGTTTTTTTTGTCATATTCATTTTTTCTGTATAAAAATTTTTCAAAATTAAAAAAAATATCAATTTTTGCATAAAAATGATTAGAATAACACATTTTAGAAATAAATGTATAGGCTGTAATTATTGTGTAGAGCTGTCTCCATATCGTTGGTTTATAAACCAGAACGATGGAAAAATCAATTTGAAAGGAGCGAAAGAAAAAAAAGGAATTTATATTCTTTTGACAAGTGATGATGAATATGAAATTAATAAAGAAGCCGCCGATGTTTGTCCTGTAAATATTATTCGTATTGAAAGATTTTGATATTCAACGAATAACTTTATATATTTTTTTAATTTATATTTGACATTTAAAATTTAAATTATTACTTTTGTTGATATTGGTTTATCAATACGTTATTTGTTAATTTTACAAGCTGAAAGCTAGTAAAAGTCTTTAATAATAAACCATTATCAATTATTCATTGTCAAACTTTATTTTATTTTTTATGAAAATAGGAAATATAGAAATACCTAATAAATCTTTATTTCTTGCACCTATGGAAGATATTACAGATAAATCATTTCGTTTTGTCTGTAAAAAATTTGGCGCTGCAATGCTTTATACAGAGTTTATTGCATCTGAGGCATTAATAAGAAATATTGAAAAAACATTCAAAAAACTCGAAATAGAAGATGATGAGTCTCCAATTGGTATTCAGATATATGGACATAATATTGATGCTATGGTAGAAGCAGCAAAAATAGCAGAAACAGTAAAACCAGATTTGATAGATATAAATTATGGATGTCCTGTAAAAAAAATAGCAACACGCGGGGCTGGTGCTGGAATGCTTAGAGATATTCCGAAAATGCTAAAAATGACAAAAGAAATAGTTAAAGCAGTTAAATTACCAGTTACAGTAAAAACACGACTTGGATGGGATACCGAGAATATTATTATTGATAAACTTGCCGAGCAATTGCAAGATACAGGAATTAAAGCTCTCACAATTCATGGACGAACAAGGTCACAGTTATACAAAGGTGTTGCCGATTGGAAGTTAATAGGAGATATTAAAAATAATCAAAGAATAAAAATTCCTATAATAGGAAATGGTGATGTAGTTTCAGGAATTACAGCAAAAGAAAAATTTGAGAAATACAATGTAGATGCAATTATGATAGCCAGAGCAACAATAGGAAGACCATGGATATTTAAGGAAATAAAATTTTTTCTGGAAACAGGAAAGAAAATGCCAGAACTAACAATTGAAGAAAAAGTAGAAATAGCTAAAATTCATTTCTTAAAGTCTGTTGAAATAAAAGGCGAGCCAAGAGGAATATATGAAATGAGACGACATTTTGCTTTGTACTTCAAGGGACTATCAAACTTTAAACCATTAAGACTGAAACTATTAACATCAATTGATAAAAATGAAATATTTGATATTTTACAAATTATTACAGAAAAATATAAACATTAAATAAATGATAATGAAAAATAATAAAATAAGAATCTTGGTTCTGTTAATATCAATATTAATTATTTTAGCTCAATCGTGTAAAACACAGAATTTAACATTTCCTATTGATTCTGATAAATTTACAGAACAATACAAGAAACATAAATTTCGTTCAAATCGTTGGTACAAAGATAAAGAAATTGAAATAAAAGGAAAAATATCGCAAGTATATAAGAACGAATATGGCGAAATTATATTATTTATTGAAAGTAGTAATAATACATTAGGAATTAGTTGTAAATTAAAAAATAATGATATAAAAAAACCATTTAAGCAGAATCAAACTGTTCATATAATTGGAATTTGCAAAGGAATAAAAGAAAATATTATTATTAATGATTGTATTGTTTTGAAAAAATATAATAATAAGTAAATTTTTTTTGAAAAAATATAAAGTAATTAATACTTTTGCGCACATAAGTTATGAATTTTTTTAAATTAAATTTTTTTTAATAAAATTATTAAAAATAAAAAAATGGATAAAACAATAAAAATAAAATCAGCATTAATATCTGTTTATCATAAAAAAGGACTTGAAAAAGTACTGTATTCATTAGTAAAACAAGATGTAAAACTTTACTCCACAGGTGGTACACTTGAATATATTAACAATCTGGGTTTTGAAGCAACAGCCGTTGAAGATATTACTTCTTATCCATCAATTCTTGGTGGTCGAGTAAAAACATTACACCCGAAAATATTTGGTGGAATATTATGTCGACGAAATAATGAAAAAGACAAAGAGCATATCGTCGCTTATAAAATTCCAGAAATAGATTTAGTTCTGGTTGATTTGTATCCTTTTGAAGAAACAATTTCTTGCGGAGGTTCTGAAACAGAAATAATTGAAAAAATTGATATAGGTGGGATTTCATTGATACGTGCAGCAGCTAAAAATTATCAAGACGTTTTAACAATTTCATCGAAAGAACAATATGATTATTTTTCTGAACTGCTGGAAAAAACTGCTGGAAATATCTCTATAAATATAAGAAAACAATTTGCCGCTGAAGCATTTAATATTTCTTCGCATTATGACACTGCAATTTTTAATTATTTTAATTCAACATGCAATAAACCAGTTTTCAAGCATAGCGAAACGTATAGCAAGAAATTAAGATATGGAGAAAATCCACATCAGAAAGGAATGTTTTATGGCAAATTAGACGAAATTTTTACACAAATACATGGCAAAGCGATTTCGTACAATAATTTACTTGATATCGATGCGGCAGTAGGATTAATATCAGAATTTACTGAAACAACATTTGCAATATTAAAACACAATAATCCATGTGGAATTGCATCGAGGAAAAATCTTACAGAAGCATGGCAAGCAGCACTCGAAGGAGACCCAATTTCAGCTTTCGGAGGAGTTCTAATATCAAATATAAAAATCGATAAAAATACAGCTTCCGAGATTAATAAAATATTTTTTGAAGTAATTATTGCGCCAGATTATTGCAAAAATGCGCTGAAAATATTAAAACAAAAGAAAAATAGAATTATACTCAAACAACAAAAAACTGTAAACAACAAGCAACAATTTAGAACTATACTAAATGGAGTTTTGTTACAGGAAAAAGATTTAAAACCTATTTTACCAGAAAATTTAAAAATCGTTACAAACAATAAGCCAAACGAAATAGAAATTTCTGAGTTGATTTTTGCTAATAAAATTGTCAAATATTCAAAATCTAATGCAATAGTTCTGACGAAGAACAAACAATTATGTGGAAGTGGAATAGGACAAACATCAAGAATTGATGCACTTAAACAAGCGATTGAGAAAGCTAAAAATTTTAATTTTGATTTGAAAGGAGCAGTTTTGGCATCAGACGCATTTTTCCCTTTCGCTGATTCGGTAGCAACAGCAAATAAGACTGGAATCGATGCAATTATCCAACCCGGAGGCTCAATAAGAGACAAAGATTCTATTGAATTTTGTAATAAAAAAGATATGAAAATGGTATTTACTGGAACAAGACATTTTAAACATTAATATAATTTAAGGATATTAATGAACTAACAATTTAAATTTATAATTTTTTTTTAATTTAAACAATCAATAAAATGAGAATAGTAAATCCTTTATACGACCAGGCTTTTAAGTATCTGATGGAAAATAATAAACTTGCCAAGAAGATGCTTTCCGTTATAATTGAAAAAGATATAATTAACCTTCAATCTCAACCTCAGGAGACAACATTAACAGTTGATAATGAAGAGATAAAATTACATCGTTTTGACTTCAAAGCAATAATTGCAACAGAATCAGGCGAACATTATACTTCATTAGTAGAAGTTCAGAAATCACGTTATCCCGACCCGTTCAATCGTTTTCGACGTTACCTTGGCATCAATTACATAAAGAAACAGGAATATATTGACAAAGACGGAAAAGAACAAAAAAAACATTTGCCAATCATCAGCATATATATACTTGAGTATAACTTAGGACGACACAAAGAGTATGATACACCTCTAATTTTGGTGGAAAATCAGGTAATAAATGGTCTTACAAAGAAAAAAATTAATCATAAACACAAGTTTATACAATTGTTATCTCATCCTATGCGTATAGTACAGATAGGTAGATTAAAAAAAATAAGAGAAACAAAGCTTGAACAGATGTTAATGTTCTTCGACCAGACCTGCAAAACCAAAGATAAATATATACTTGAAATCAAGGCACAAGATATAAAAAAAGAATTTAATGAAATGGCAAAATACCTGGCAGAACTTACTTATGACGAAGAACTAATAAGAAACCTTGCTTATCAGAAAGATTATGAAAAATATTTAAGAAATCAGAATATTGAAAAAGAAGAATTAAGAAGACAGAAAGAAGAAGAAAAAAGACAGAAAGAAGAAGCTATAATAAGAGAGGAAGAAGAAAGAAGACAAAAAGAGGAATCCAATTCTTCATTAAAAAAAGTTATTATTATGCTAATAGGGACTGGAAAAAAAATACCAGAGATTGCTGTTATGCTTGATAAAACTGAAAATTATATAAAGAAAATAATTAGTTAGTACCACAAACTAACTAATTATTAAAAGTTCAAAATTTTTTAATTTAAATAATATGAGAATAGTAAATCCTTTATACGACCAGGCTTTTAAGTATCTGATGGAGAATAATAAACTCGCCAAGAAGATGCTTTCTGTTATAATTGAAAAAGATATAATTAACCTTCAAGCACAACCTCAGGAGACAACATTAACAGTTGATAATGAAGAGATAAAATTACATCGTT
>JAOZMB010000002.1:9999-13916 GCA_029934515.1 Bacteroidales bacterium | reverse complement strand
ATTGCTGTTATGCTTGATAAAACTGAAAATTATATAAAGAAAATAATTAGTTAGTGCTACAATCTATTGAACACTATGATAATTATTAAAAATTTTAAACAATCAAAATAATAATACATAAATAATAATATGAATTTTCTATCATTATTAAAGAAAGAAATCGCTTTAGATTTAGGAACAGCGAATACTATTATTATAGAGCAAGGAAAAATAGTTATAGATGAACCATCAATAGTTGCTATTGATGTATCTACAAAAAAATTAATTGCAATAGGACACAAAGCAAGACAAATGCACGGGAAAACACACGAAGAAATAAAAACAATAAGACCTTTGCGTGATGGTGTTATTGCAGATTTTCAGGCAGCAGAGTTAATGATTCGTGAAATGATAAAAATGGGAACTACGAAATCAAATTTTATATCGCCTTCATTAAAAATTGTTGTTTGTATCCCATCAGGAAGTACTGAAGTTGAAATCAGAGCAGTTAGAGACTCCGCAGAACATGCAGGCGCAAGAGAAGTATATATGGTATACGAACCAATGGCGGCGGCACTCGGAATAGGTATAGATGTAGAAGCACCAAACGGAAATATGATAGTGGACATCGGAGGAGGAACAACAGAAATTGCAGTCATTTCGCTTGGTGGCATTGTAGCTAACCGTTCAATAAGAGTAGCAGGAGATGATTTTACAACAGATATACAAGAATATATGAGACATCAACATAATATAAAAATCGGTGAACGAACAGCAGAATCTATAAAAATAAATGTAGGCTCTTCTTTACCAGAACTCGTTGAACCACCAGATGATTTCGTAGTAAGAGGGCCACACCAAATGACAGCTTTACCTATTGAAATTCCTGTATCTTATCAAGAAATTGCACATTGCCTTGATAAATCGATAGCAAAAATTGAAGCTGCAATATTAAGTGTACTAGAACGAACTCCACCTGAACTTTATGCTGATATTTATCAAAACGGAATATATCTTGCCGGAGGAGGAGCTTTACTTCGAGGACTTGACAAACGACTGAATGCTAAAACAGATATTCCAGTAAATATTGCTGACGACCCATTACACGCTGTCGCAAGAGGAACAGGAATAGCTCTTAAAAATGTTAAAAAATTTAATTTCCTTATGAGATAATGACTAACATAATAAAATTCTTTGTTAATTATAATTATGTTTATTTATTTATTATACTCGAAGTAGTTTCTTTATTTTTATCAATAAAACACAGTCAAGTAAAAACAAAGTCGTTTACGATGTCTGCAAATGTTGTATCCGGCTTTGTAAATGAAAAAATAAGCTCTATAACTGGATATCTGAACCTAGAACATGAAAATAAAAAACTCGTAGAAGAGAATAAAAAATTAAATAATAAATTGCAACAGTTCGAATTAAGTACTGAAAATATTCCTCAAAAAATTAAGGAAAGTGATTTTATGTATATATCGGCTGAAATTATTAAAAACTCTGTATTCAAGAAGACAAACTTCCTGACAATAAATAAAGGAAAAAAAGACGGAATAAAACCAGATATGGCTGTTGTTTCACCAGAAGGAATAATAGGAATTACTGTTAAAGTTAATAGAAATTTTACAACTATTATTTCATTATTAAATAATAAACTAAAAATAAGTGGCAAACTAAAAAAAACAGATTATTTCGGTTCTATAACTTGGAACAGTGAAGATTACCGTTACGTTTTACTTAATGATATACCAAATCATGCAAAAATAGTGCAGGGTGATACAGTTGTTACAAGTGGATATTCTGCAATATTTCCAAAAAATATTAATGTAGGAGTTGTTGAGTACATATCAAACGTTAAAGAGAGTAATTTTTTTAAAATAAAAGTTAAACTATTTACTGATTTTAAAAAAATAAGACACGTATATATTATAAAAAGTAATCTAAAAAAAGAAAAAATTAAAGTAGAAGAAGAAACAAAAGAAATATTTAAATAGTTAATATAAAATCTGACAACTAATTACAAAAATGTTATTTTACCATATTTGATTTGAATGGATAATAATTTTTGATATTCAAATTAAATCTGGTCTTAATAGGTTTGTTCTTTCTTCAGATTTTTCAAACCTCCATTTATCTATTTCATTGGTATTTCCAGATAGTAAAATTTTAGGAACTCGCAAGCCTTTATAATCTGCTGGACGAGTATAAACTGGTGGAGCAAGAAGATTATCCTGAAATGAATCGCTGAGCGCAGATGTCTCATCAGAAATAGAACCCGGAATTAATCTAACAATACTGTCAACTATAACTGCCGCAGCAAGTTCACCGCCAGTTAGAACATAATCGCCTATCGAAATTTCTTTTGTTATTAATGTATCACGTATCCTCTGGTCGATACCTTTGTAGTGTCCACAGAGAATAATAATATTCTCAAAACAGGACATCTTATTTGCAGTTTGCTGATTGAAAAGTTCACCATCAGGAGCAGTATAAATTATTTCATCGTAGTCTCTTTGAGAACGAAGAAAACTTATTGCTGCATCAATAGGTTGAATCGTCAAGACCATACCAGCACCACCACCAAAAGAATAATCATCAACTTTTTTGTGTTTATTTGATGAAAAATCCCTGATATTATGAACATGAATCTCAACAAGACGCTTATCTATAGCCCTTTTTACGATTGAATAATCAAAAGGACTTATTAATAATTCTGGTAAAACGGTTAAAATATCTATTCGCATAAAATTGTAATTAAGAATTATCGTGGCACATTTGTAACATGCCACGATTAAGCCATCAAATTAAAATATTAGTATTTTGATTATTATATTAATTGTCAATTAATATAATTTTTTTCGTGAAAATTTTATTTCCTGTTTTTATTTTAATAAAATATATACCGCTTTTTAATGTTTCTGTATTTATTTTAATAAAATTATTATTGCATTGTTTTTCGATAATCTGTTGTCCTATACTATTTGTAATTTTAATAATATCAATTTTTTCATCTGTTTCAATATTCAAAAATTTGTCAGCTGGATTTGGATATATCTTAATTCCATGTTCAATATTTACGACATTATCTTCTGTTCCTGTTGTAAAATTCCACACTTCACAATCATCTGGTTGACCTGCATTATTTTTAGGAATAATCTGCCATTGATAATTTGTATTTGGTTCAAGTGTTTCAGGAGAAAATTCCGTAGTCTCAAATTCACCCTGATATAAAAGTTCATCAGTTCCAAAATAAACATCATAAACAGAAGCATCGTTCGCAGACCATGTTAAATCAATATTTAAATATTGGTCAACAGCATTGTTAGCTGGAAATGGCGTGTCTGCACAATCAGGTGCATTTGAAATTTCTGTAACAATTACAGTATAATCGTGAGCTTCACCATATTGAAATTCATGACAAGCCTGCCAAGGTTCTATTGGTATTCCAAGATTACCAACCATTCTTAGTCTTAATCTGTGTTCGCCAAGACTTGTCTCTGCTGGTATTGTAATATTTCCAGAACAATTTACAGGTAACTCTTCCTGAGCCGTATAAAGACATTCTGTTTCGTCAAAAGTACCATCATTGTTTGTGTCAAACCAAATAGCAAAATAATCATTTCCGTTCTGAACCTCAGCATTCCAAGTGTGATTTACTCCTCTTGCCAACTCAACAGACATATATGTATAATTATTAACATTGTATCCTCCACCATCGCAGCCAGTGTTCAAATGATTTAGGTCTCCGATACTGAAATCATCAATAAATTCACCCCATTCGCAAGGAGTACTATAAGTATCTCCGTAATACAAATAATCTGTGCAATATTCTAATTCTTCGCCTGTTGTGAACATCCACACATCACAATCATCTGCTTGTCCTGCATTATTTTTAGGAATAATCTGCCATTGATAATTTGTATTTGGTTCAAGTG
>JAOZMB010000002.1:6366-9899 GCA_029934515.1 Bacteroidales bacterium | reverse complement strand
GATATAAAAGTTCATCAGTTCCAAAATAAACATCATAAACAGAAGCATCGTTCGCCGACCATGTTAAATCAATATTTAAATATTGGTCAACAGCATTATTAGCTGGAAATGGCGTATCGGCACAATCAGGAGCATTTGTAATTTCTGTAACAATTACAGTATAATCATGTGCTTCACCATATTGAAATTGATAACAAGCCTGCCAAGGTTCTATTGGCATTCCAAGATTACCAACCATTCTTAGTCTTAATCTGTGTTCGCCGAGACTTGCCTCTGCTGGTATTGTAATATTTCCCGAACAATTTACAGGTAACTCTTCCTGAGCCGTATAAAGACATTCTGTTTCGTCAAAAGTACCATCATTGTTTGTGTCAAACCAAATAGCAAAATAATCATTTCCGTTCTGAACCTCAGCATTCCAAGTGTAATTTGCTCCTCTTGCCAATTCAACAGACATATTAGTATAATCATTAACATTGTATCCTCCACCATCGCAACCGGTATTCAAATGATTTAGGTCTCCGATACTGAAATCATCAATAAACTCACCCCATTCGCAAGGGTCACTGTAAGAATCTCCATAATATAAATAATCTGTGCAATATTCTAATTCTTCGCCTGTTGTGAACGTCCACACATCACAATCATCTGGCTGTCCCGCACTATTTTTAGGTTCTACTTTCCATTGGTATTCAGTATTTTGTTCGAGAGTTCCTGGATTATAAATAGCCTCATTAACTTCTCCTACATATTCGAGCGTTGTCGTTCCGAAATAAACATCATAACTTGTAGCCTGATTTGCCATCCACGTTAATTCTGTGTTTAAATATTGTCCTGTTGTTCCCATTCCAGGGTTTGGATTATCGGCACATTGAGGAGGTTCAGAAGGAGTAACAATTATAACAACATAATCATGTGTTTCGCCAGAACCAGCTGATGCACAAGCCTGTGTTCCTTCGAATTCGTTAAAATCAAAAGCACATCTTACACGCATTCTGTGTGTCCCAAGCATACAATCATCAGGAAGTATAAAATTATCGTTCTCAATATGAACAAAATTACCGTCCTCTAATTCGGTATGATAAACAAACTCATCTGTTTCGTTAAAAACACCGTCATCGTTAAAATCTATCCAAATTGCAAGACAGTCCTGCGAGCCGTAATCTGCCGACCATGCAACATCGGCACCCTGAATAAGTTCTGTTGTAATACCACTTTCCGTAAAATCTCCATATCCTCCTTCACTACAACCAGAATTTTCGTGTATAAGATTTTCCATATAAAAATTATCAATGGCATCGTCCCATTCATAACAATCGCTGTAACCGGGAATGCAATATTCTGGCAATTCACCTGTTGTAAATGTAAGAGTTTCACAATCTGTTGCAGTTCCGTTTTCGTTACGAGCAATAACTTTCCAAAAATATGTTGTATTTATGTCGAGTAAACTTGGATTATAAATATTTTCTGTCTGCTCTCCAATAAAAGGTGGCGATGCAGTAGTTCCAAAATATACATCAAAATCTGTTGCCGCTTCGCTCTCCCATGTTAATAATTTATTTGTTGCAACATTTGTTTCGTTGTGTTCTGGACTTTGATTAAATACACAAGGCGGTGGCGAAGAGGCGTTATAAATATTTATTGCATATTCATGAGCATCACCTTCGTATCCGAGTTCGCTTAAAGGCGTGCAGGCATTATTCGCCACAGGCTCAACACTGTAAATATATCTAACTCGTAATTTGTGGTTTCCCTCAGGTGCGTCTTCTGCAATAGTTATTACACCGTTTGCTGTTTCATTGTAAGCAAAATAATCAGATGTTCCAAGCCATTCCGTTTCATCATAATTATTGTCATCGTTATAATCAATCCAAAAAGCAATATATCCACCAGAATTTGCATTAATTGTATAATTAATATTTGAACCAGGTGTATATTCGGCATTAAAATGTGTTGAATAATCTCCTATTGAATAATTATCATAAGAACCACAATAAACATGAACAATATTTCCAATAATTATATCTTCTATATACCACCATTCATCGTAAACAATATTTGAAGAACAATATAAATTTACTGTATGATACGAATAAAAATTATCATTTTCTGGATTTTCATCTATAATATTGTTCGGTGTTTCTGTATATATTTCAATATCATAAAAATTTCCGTCTGTAAAATCAAAATTTCCGATATTTATATTTTCTTCTGTGTTTCCTTGTGTTAGCGAACCGTTCCATTGGAATGTATTAATTGTACCTCCGTTTATGTTCCATTTTATTGTTGCCGATGTTAGTGTTTCTGTTCCGAAATTTTTTAAAGAAACAATAATATCCTGATTACCTGCTGAGTACATTACTCGTTCAGGGTTTGTCAAGTCAACTATTCCAGCATCAATATTAGCTGGCGCTTCATAAGCAAAAGTTAGACCAGACTGAGGAATAATTCCTCTTGTAAATCCAAATTTTACACCATTACTTGTTCCATCAATAGAATTTTCCCATTTGTATTTTATATCTTCGAAATATGTTTTACGATTGTTAAAATCAGAATTTGAATTTCCTCTCAAACCAATCTGAGGCATTAAAAAATGATATCCGTTGTTATTACTTATCGAGAACGCTCCATAAACGAACTCAATTTTATTTGAAGTTTCATAAAGTTTTATCTGAAAATTAATTATATCTTCATCACAATCATCTAAATCACGCATATAATTTTTCCATTGAATAGTAAGTACACGAGCAGGAGCCGTACCTTCCATTACTGTCATTAATTCGCCGTCTGTTTTAGAACGTAAACGTCCTCCAAAACCAGA
This sequence comes from Bacteroidales bacterium, assembly GCA_029934515.1. Taxonomy (GTDB): domain Bacteria; phylum Bacteroidota; class Bacteroidia; order Bacteroidales; family JAADGE01; genus JAOZMB01. The sequence goes on along the minus strand of JAOZMB010000002.1, from coordinate 7,078 downwards.
GATAACATTATTACTTCCTTCTGCATCGCTTATAGGTTCATCAATTATTTCATTAACAGAACTTCCCATAGCAATAAAACCATTCGATTGGATACTTATTTGACTGTAATCATTCCCGTTGTAGTTGAATGTAAAACCAATCTCAATAGCATTAAAACTTTCATCATCATTTGCAGATGTACCGTGAACTTCTCCTCCGTTAATCTCCGTATAAATTCCATCATCGTCTTGTATAAAAACATAATTACTCACAGGCGTTGTTTGTGCAAAAATCTGTGAAATAAAAAGTAAAAGTAAAAAAAGTAAATTTAACTTCTTCATAAGTAAAAAATTTATAGTTATAATTTTGAATTTTGCAAATATATATTTTTTTATCAAAAAAAAAGACTATTATATAGAATTATTAGGTCAGACGCATCAAAAATAAATCATACTTGATTATCAATATGTTATGTTTTTAAACCATTAAAAATTCACTATTTTGAAAACAGTAATTCCTTGATTTTCAGCACTTAAATATTTTGATGCGTCTGCCATAGTCGGCATTGCTTTTAGCCACTCCGACAGTAATTAATTGTATAACTATCTACTTATTCCACAATTGAAAATCTTTGATTTGTTTTTGTAATTTTTTTATCATCTCATGCTGTTGTTGTTGCTCTCGATCTCGCTGTTCCAACTGTTCTATTTTTCTATCTTTTTCTTTCATTTC
>JAOZMB010000002.1:0-6266 GCA_029934515.1 Bacteroidales bacterium | reverse complement strand
CCTATAATCTTGTTCTATCTTCATATTTTTTTGTACTAATTCTTTCCTCTGTTGTTCTATTTTTCTATCTTTTTCTATCTTTTCCCTATAATCTTGTTCTATCTTCATATTTTTTTGTACTAATTCTTTCCTCTGTTGTACTAATTCTTTCCTCTGTTGTTTTATCGTCTTATCTTTCAATTTTAATTCATCTTTGTGTTTTTCTATTCTTTTTTCTAATGTTCCGAACAAGAAATCATCTAAATCATTATAGAAAAAAACAGCATTTATAGGTGCTTGAAATCCTTCAAGCACAAAACTTTTTATTGTATCGTACATACCATAAGTTTTCTTATGCGTATATATTCCAGTAGATTTTAGACAATATTGCTCTATTTCATATCTATCTGTATTTACTATCCAATATTCTCTTACATTGTGATTTGCATAATCTCTGAATTTCCTGCCTCTGTCTATATGTTCTGTACTATCAGAGAGTATTTCTATTGATAAATCTGGTATTGGAAATTGCCATGTATTTCTTTTAAAGAACTCAGATTTATCTTTATTGAAAAAACATATATCTGGTTCGTAATCGTTTTTTACGAGGCGCATCTTAATAAGAGCTTTTTCAGATGCAAGCCAGCCAAGTTTATTTTTTTCAATATGAACCTTTAACAATATTGTAAGTGATGTATTAGCATCTATGTGTTTAACCTTTGCGGGAGATTGAATAACTATCTCGCCGTCTATAAATTCAGATTTGCGCTGTTCGGAAACTTCGTTCAAAAAATGAGCATAAAGACGGTTATTTGTTTTTACTTCATTTTCCTTTACGACTCTTTTTTTTACTTCGCTTGCTTTTTTTCTTTCCATTTTCCTTTCAACATTGTATAAAATTGGTCTCGCTGTTAATAAAGTATGTTCCATTTTTTGAGTTTTAATAAAATTATTATTGCATTATGTTCAGTACTGTCATGATATTTTTGAAATAGATTCAAATAATGACAAAAGTAAATAATATATTTGGATTAAAAATAATAGATTAAAAAATTATTTAAGAAAGAAGTCTAATATTTGTGAGATTTTTATATTATTATTTTAAAATATGAAATAAAATATTGTTAAAAACTAAATTTATCAGACTAATTATTTAATTTTACAATTTTTTAGTTATAAACCAAAATTGGTATATATTTTTTGTAACTAATTTGTTATGAGGAACAAACCGATTATTAATTATCTTAATGAAATTTAATATTACACACAACGATAAAAAATCAAAGGCTAGAGCTGGCATTTTTTCTACGGAACACGGGAATATAGAAACGCCTATTTTTATGCCAGTGGGAACTGTTGGTTCTGTAAAAGCTGTTCATCAAACAGAATTAGACAAAGATATTAAAGCGCAAATCATTCTCGGAAACACATATCATTTGTATCTTCGTCCTGGTATTGATATTCTTGAACAAGCAGGCGGATTGCATAAATTTATTAACTGGCAAAAACCTATTTTAACGGATAGTGGTGGTTATCAGGTGTTTTCGCTTTCTGAAATGAGAAAGATAACAGATGAAGGAGTTATTTTTCGTTCTCATATAGATGGTTCAAAACATTTGTTTACTCCAGAAAATGTAGTTGATATTCAAAGAATTATAGGAGCTGATATTATTATGGCATTCGATGAATGTACACCTTATCCGGCTAAATATGAATACGCAAAAAAATCGATGATGCTAACACATAAATGGTTAGAAAGAGGACTTAAAAAATTTGATGAATCAGAACCAAAATACGGATACAAACAGAATTTTTTTCCTATCGTACAAGGAAGTGTTTACAAAGATTTACGTGTACAGGCGGCAGAGACGATTGCATCATACAACAGAGCTGGAAACGCAATAGGTGGTTTGTCCGTAGGCGAACCGATTGAAATGATGTACGAGATGTTGGAAATTGTTAATAATATTTTGCCGATAGACAAACCGAGATATTTGATGGGAGTAGGTACACCGATAAATATTCTTGAAAGTATTGCACTCGGAACGGATATGTTTGATTGTGTGATGCCTACACGAAATGGAAGAAACGGAATGCTTTTTACTTGGAAAGGTATAATAAACATAAAAAATAAAAAGTGGGAAAATGATTTTTCGAAGTTAGATAAAAACGGAAACTCATTCGTTGATAAACATTATTCAAAGGCATATCTAAGACATCTAATGAAATCAAAAGAAAGACTTGCTGCACAAATCGCAAGTATTCATAATCTTGCTTTTTATATGGAGCTTGTCGAAAAAGCTCGACAAAAAATCAAAGAAGGAAAATTTTATGAATGGAAAAATAAAATGGTTAAGATTTTATCAAATAGATTGTAAAAAATAAAATACAATAATATTTCTGGAAACTCTACAGTTTTTTTTTATAATTCAAATATTATATTTATAATTGCCAAAACAATAACAAAAAAACAAATTGATGAAGCAACAAGCAAATTTACTGCTTATCAATAAATTTTGAATTTGTAGAGTTTTCAGAAATAAACAAAATAAATAAAAAAATGCAAAAAAGAAAAATTATTATCGTAGATGACCAAACTTCTTATAGGAGTTCTTTGAAAAATATTTTAAGTATTATCGGAAATATAAAAGTTATTGGCGAGGCAGCAAATGGAGTTGAATATCTTAAACTGATAGAAACAATGAGACCAGATGTAACTTTTATGGATATTGAGATGCCAAAGATGGATGGTATTACTGCTACAAAAAAAGCCCTCGAAAAAGACAGTTCGCTTATAATTATTGGACTCTCGTTGTATGCAAATGAGGATTATATAAACAAACTCGTAGATGCAGGTGCAAGAGGTTATCTTCTGAAGTTGAGTAACAATTACAGTTTATTTAAATCTATATTGAATTATCCCGAGGCAAATATCTTTTTTTCTGACAGAGTCAAAACCATTATTAATAAATCAACTACCAGAAAAAAAACAATTCTGATTGTAGATGATTTTGAAACAAATACAATCGTTGTGGCATCAGCTTTACGAACAGCTGGATATAATGTTCTAAAAGCTGTAAGTGCACAAGAAGCAATAAGATATGTTATTGATGACGAGGATATTGACTTGGTTGTTGCTGATTTTAACATGCCTAATATGAACGGCGCACAGATGATAAAAGAAATAAAAAAATATAAAGGATACGAAAAAACGCCTTCTTTAATACTTAGCTCTGATAATGACCAAAAGAAAAAAAAAGAAGCAAAAGAAGCAGGAGCGCTTGGATGGATGAGGAAACCTTTTCAGCTCGCTAAATTTATAAATATAATTGATAATATAATAAATTGAAAAATCTATGTATGAAAAAATATCTTCAAAATTTTAAAGATGAAGCAAATAAACTTCTAAACAGCACAGAAGAACAATTGCTTTTGTTGGAAAATGACTTAATAAACGAAGAACTAATCGCTTCGATTTATCGCGGATTACATACTATCAAAGGTGTTGCTGGTATGTTTGATTTTAAAAATGTTGCTAAAATTGCTCACAAAACAGAAAATATTTTTATTGCCGTACAAGATAGTAAAATTGCTGTTGACGAACAAATTATTAGCATCGTTTACGACTTTGTTGATTATGTAAGAGAATCGTTCTCAGAAGAAGAAGGTTCTAAAATTTTGCAAATTCAGGGGAAAATACTTACAGATAATATTGATAAGATAACAACAATTTTTCAAGCAAATATTGATACAGAAAACGATGAAAAAATTGATAAAACATATTACATACTTTTCCAACCTGATATAAATTTCGATGAACGAGGAATAAATCTTGAAACAGTTTTCTCTGTAATCGAAAGTAAAGGTGAAACAATTAGATTCGAAAAACCAACACAAGGAGAAAAAATTATTACAAAGTTCTATTTGTTTTGGGAATATATAATAGTTACAAATATTCCAGAAAAAAATATTGCAGAAGAATTCTTTTTTGAAAAAGATGAAATTAAAATAGTGAAATTATCAGACTCAAATATTCTTAAAAATAAAAAATTTAAGAAAAAAATCGAAGAACTGAACAGTTCACAAGATAAAATTAATATTGAAGAACTTAAAAAAAATATCTATGAATATAAAACAATAAAACAAAAAGATAAGAAAAAAATAAAATTGCATACCAAGCAACAACAAAATGAAACAGATAACAAAGAAAAATATGACCTAATAAAAAGCATCTCTGAATACGAAACAGCAAGAATAAGCGTAAATGCAAAACAACTTGACGAACTAATGGGATTTGTTAGTGAGCTAATTACTACAAAAGAAGCTATAAATATTATTAGCGAAACAATAACAAACAACAAACTTACGCAACTTGCTGAGAACCTCGAAAAAATATCAAGAAATATACAGAATAACGCACTTAATATGAGACTTATACCATTGGAAAGTATAATGCTCAAATTTAAAAGACTCGTTAGAGACCTCTCGCACAAACAAAAAAAAGAAATAATCTTCAAAACAGACGGAACAGATACTGAACTTGATAAAACAATTATCGATAGACTCGCAGAACCACTGATGCACATATTCCGAAATAGTATAGACCACGGAATCGAACCACCAGAAGAAAGAATTAAATTGGGAAAATCAAGAAAAGGTAAAATTAAACTTTACGCATCACACGAAAGCGGAAATGTTATTATTCAGATACACGATGACGGAAGAGGTATAAATCCAGAACTTATAAGAAAAAAAGCTATTGAAAAAGGACTGATAAAAAGCGATGAAAAACTTAGTAAAAAAGAAATTATAAAATTAATATTTACTCCAAGATTCTCTACGACAAACAAAACAACATCGATATCTGGAAGAGGAATAGGAATGGATATTATAAGAAAAAAAATATTAGATGTCAGAGGAGAAGTAGATATAGATTCGGAAGTAAATCTCGGAACTTATGTTACAATAAAATTGCCACTAACACTGTCAATAGTAGATACTTTACTGGTAATGATAAACAATAATAATTATCTTATTCCTAAACATTTAATTTCGCGAGTAAGCAAAATAAGCAAAAAAGATTTAGAGACAAACAATAAAAAAGCTTTTTTTAATGCAAATAAAATCGTTCCTGTTATTAAACTTATTGATAAATTCGGAGAGAAACAACAAAACAAAGAAATGTACCAAATTGTGTACGTTTTACGTAAAGAAAAAAATTATGCTCTTATTGTTGATGAAATAATTGGAGACCATCAGGCTGTACTAAAACCACTCGGAGAGATGTTTAGTTCAAATAAAAACTTCTCAGGAGCAAGCATACTCGGAGACAGCTCGATTGCATTAATGATTGATACAAATAAACTTATTAAAAAAATTAACAGTTAATATTTATTAAAATGGCAACAAAAAAACAACAAAAAGCAGATTCTTTTATAATTTTTAAACTCAAAAATGAATATTTTGCAATAAATGTAAAAAAGGTCATTCGCATTCTTGAAATGCAGAAAATTACGGAAGTTCCAGAATCGCCTATTTATATGAAAGGCGTTATAAATATTAGAGGTGATATTTTACCCGTTCTGGACAGTCGTATAAAATTCGGAATGGGAGAAGTAGAAATAACAATGACAACGTGCATCCTTGTACTTAAAATTATTGGCAGTAACAATAAAATTATAAAAATAGGAATACTTGTTGATAATGTTGACGAGGTGATTCAAATTACTGAACAAAATATACTACCACCGCCTAATATCGGAGAAGCTTACAAATCGAAATATATTATAGGTATGTACAATGATGACAAAAAACTTATAATGTTATTAGATATTGATAAACTTTTATTGACAAATGAAATAATTTATCTCAATGAAAACAAAAGTGAAATTGTTAATGTGTAAATAGAACGGAAATTTGCGATATTAAATTAATAATGCCGTAATATAAATATTTTTTTAATTAAAAAAATATGTTGTTAAACATTGTTGTATATATATATTATTTTTATATTTGTGGCTTAGTAATCGTTAAATAATAAATTCGTATTCTGTGACAACAGAATGGGAAATTACTTTTTCTTATTGTTACTAAATTACAAATAATATTTTTCTTTAAACTAAAAAAATGGAAACAATTCTTTTAACTGCCAGACCAACTTTATACAATATTGAAAGGAAAAGGGAAAAAGTAAGAGAAGTAAAAGAAAAGGAAGTAAAAACAAATAATCCTATTTATGCTCATTTTTTGAACACTGTTTCCGAACAGCGCAAATCTGAATTTATAGA
>JAOZMB010000055.1 GCA_029934515.1 Bacteroidales bacterium | reverse complement strand
TATGAATACTAATTATATAAAAGAAATACTCAGAATTTGATGCGTCTGCCCTAGAAATTTTTATTAATTTTTTGGTTATTATTAGAAATTTAATACATTTGCATTATAAAACATAAAAAACAGATATAAAGATAAGCTGGCAAGTTTTTTGATAATATATTTACTTATTGTAAAAATAAAAACTAATAAATAAAATTTAACTTTTTTAATTAAATATTCATTTAAAAATTCTGTGAACTTCAATATTAATAAAGTTTAACAATATTTTTTATTGAATATAATTTTTAATATTTTATATGTAATTTTTTTATCTAATTAATTTTTTTGAATATAAATGAAAACAAAAATATCAAGTTATATATTAGTTTTTCTTATTTCTACGTTTTTAATACAACAAGTAAATGCACAGTGCGATAAATATTTCGTTTATAAAAAAATAAAAGAAGTAATAAAAAAAGACAGTGTTATTTACTTGCGCGATTTTATTAAAGAACAAGAAGATGGAAAAAATATTGATACGTGGACAATTGCGCTGACAACTAATGTTAATTACAGGTTTTATATTTTTACAAATGGAAAAGTAGAAGACGCAATTTTGAATATTTATAAATTCTCGGATACAGAGCAAAAAATATTAGTATCTAATTATAGAGAAGAAAAATATTTTAATTTTTTTGATTTTGAATGTTATGATAGTTGTATTTATAACATTTCAATTATAAAAAAAAATACAAATGATTGTGTTTTTAGTTTGCAAACTTATGTAAAAAGAAAAACTAAATTTTAATGGAACAAATGAACATAAAATTAACAGTAATAACATTATTTATTATTTTTTTGGGTTGTAAAGAACCTAAAGCACAGTGTAAAGATGATATGGGAGTATTTAAGTGTGCTGAAATTTTTAATGAAGCAAATATTTCTTTTCTTAGTGATTTTACAATTTATGCAAAAAAAAGAAAAAAAGTAGAAGCAGAAAACGGACAAAATTGGGAAATATATTTGTTAAAAGGAACTAAATATCGTTTTGCATTATGTTGTTACGAAGGACTGGAAGATATAGAAATGAAACTATATGACAAAGAACAAATTGAGAGTAAACCTTACGCAACAACATGCCAAAATGGAGAAGATAAAGCTTATTTTGATTTTTTATGTAAAAAATCAGAAATGTATAATGTATCAATAAGATTTAAAGATATTAAACAAATAAATAAAAAATTGTGTGCAATAGGACTTCTTGGTTTTATAGAAAAAACTAAATAATATAATTATTTATCCATAAAAAATCTTTAAAAACTATAATATTTTCAAAAATGATGAAATTATCATCCAATAAGAAAAATAAAAATATGGCTTTTAAGTTATTTAAAGGTATGCTGAAAGATAACCTCGAATATACCTTTCAGGGTAATTTTACAAGTAAAATTACAGATACAATTTTAACACTTGCAGAAACAAATTTAAACAACGAAGAAACAAAAAAGCAAGTAAAGAAAAAGGTTTATTTTATTATGGTCGAAGGTTTGCAAAATATTACAAGACACCAAAGTAAAAATAATTACAAAGAAATATCAGATTATCCTGGTTTATTTGTTTTACAAAAGAAAAAAACTGGATATTTTATCACAACTGGAAATCTTATTAGCAAAACAGACCAAAATATTGTACAAAAACACATAGAAATAATAAACAAGTTAGGACGTTCAGAATTGAAAAAATATTCATTAAAAATCCTCAACCATGGCGAGCTGTCAGAAAAAGGAGGTGCCGGACTAGGACTAATTGAAATAGCAAGAAAATCTGGGAATAAATTGCTCTATGATTTTAAAACAATTAGTAAAGATTTTTCATTCTTCTATATGCATACTAAAATCCCGTTTACAAATATGCAAAACAAAAATATAAAAGAAGACGAACAAGAGTCATTGCAAAATATAATAAAATTACACGAAATCCTTGAAGACCAAAATATAATTTTAAATTTTAGTGGTAACTTTACACAGGCAACTCTTATAAATCTTTTATCAATAATTGAAAAACAATTGAAAAGTACAATTATTTTAAAAATGAAAGTTTTTAATCTGATGGTAGAAATGTTACAGAATATTGTCAAACATGCAGATAATTATACATACAAAGAAATTAAAGGAAAACATGCTATATTTTATATAAGTGAAAACGAAAACGAAATTATTTTTACAAGTGGTAATTACATTAAAAACCATAAAATAAAATCATTCGAAGAACTATTAAACAAAATAAATTCATTAGATAGAAAAACACTACAAGACCTTTACAATAAAATATTATTTAGTTTTGACAATAATTCTGATACACACACAGGACTCGGACTTATTGATATTAAAATAAAATCAAAAACTCCTTACAAGTTCGATTTTTATAAAATCGACGATGAATTTTCTTTTTTCTCACTACAAATTTATATAAAAAAAATGAAAACAAGTATTGTATCTTACATAGTTCAAGAAACAGAAGACACTCCAAAAATAATACTTGATGCTAATAATGGTCTATTCAGATTCTCTGGAATATCAATACCAGAAAATGCAGTAAGTTTTTATAATCCAGTTATTGAATGGCTATTAGATTACGGAATAAAACCTAATAATATTACAAAAATAATATTTGATTTTAGCCATTTTAATACGTCCTCTGCAAAACAAATTGCAAGTATAATGGTAAGTCTCCAAAAAATTTCTAAGAAAAGTAATGTAATTATTAAATGGAAATACCAGAAAGACGACCACGAAATGATGACAGAAGGACTTATATATAAAGAAGAACTTACGAACCTTAATATAAATATTGTCGAAAAACAATAAGTATAAAAAATTAATTTTCAATTCTTTCAAAAGCACCTAAATCGGGTGAATTATCGTTTAATCTGCTGTTGTTGTTAATATCAAAATTTAATAAATCATGCAGTTCGTTTGTAATATTAATATTTCCAGCATCTTTGGCTGGAGAGAGCGTGTCTAATTCAAATTCGTACTCATTATAATTTATAAATTTCGGATCTAAGTTTAGAATTAAATCTGTAAAAAACTCTGTATTCTCTATATCAATATTACTTTGAGCGTCTATTTTTATCAAACTATTATCAAATTTATAATTAAAAACAACACCAGAATTTACACCAGAAATTCCTATTTCTGTTTCTTTGTTACCCCAGATTATACAGTTCCCAAAATAAGCCTTCTCTTGTGGATAAGCATAAGTTATTCCATCGTATTTATACCAATTTTGAATATAAACAGAAGGCGTATTTCTAATCGAATTATTCCAATAATTTCCTATCGTGCAATGATAAAACCAATACCAACCGCCTAACATAAGCGAAACATTACAAATACCGCAATCTTCTATCAGACAGTTCGTAGCAAGAACAGAACTAAATCTCGTCCAGATTCCGTATAAAGAATGATGTTCGATTTTTGAATTGTGAATACTAAGCATAGGCGATGAATTTTGCATAGAATCAATTGTCAAACCAACATGTCCGTTTTTTATTTCTGCAAAATTTATTTCATTATTACGACTTAATTTTGTTATCCAGATTCCGTACCACTGTCCGGGAACATCAAAATAATCCTCTTCCAGACGATCGCCTTCAAAAATTACTGGTTCTTCATAAGTCCCATTTACTTTAAGCGTGCCAAGAACAATAAGAGTATCATTTCGGCTAAAATGAATATGCGTTCCAGCTTCAATTGTTAAAATTTCGTTTTCTGCAATTGCCATATTATTGTATATAAGATACGGTTTTTCATTTGTCCACGTCTGCGTATCCACAACCGAGTCGTTTATCAAATGTATATCCTGTCCGAAAGCAACGAGGTCTATATCCTGAGTATTACCGTTTGTAATAAAAACTATTGAATCATGTTCAAGCATTTCATCTTTTTCAGGGTCAACGGTTACTTCCACAAAAATAAAAATACTGTCTTTTCCAGATATTGAAATATCTTTATCAAAAGTTCCTGATGTGCCGTTAATATTTATTCTATAATTAGAATTTTCACCAGAAGCAAGGTTTATTGATGATATATTTATCGCATCGTCATGCGGATTGTAAACTTTGAAATATTTTGTCGCCGAGCCGATTGTTGTAAAAACAGTATCGAACAAGACCGTATCTAATGAAAATTCAAGTTTTGCATTGTCATCTTTTATAAAATTCTCCTTACGGCAGGCAAATAGAATTATAAAACTTATTATAATCAACAGTATAAATTTTGATTTCATAATAAAATTAATTAGAAAGTTTATTGCTTTTAAATATCATTAATTTTTCTCTTGTCATTTCTTTCATTGCATACGGAATACCACCTATGCCTATTCCAGAGTCATCTCGTCCTCCGAAGGGCATCCAATCTACACGGAACGCAGTGTGGTCGTTTACCGTTACTGTACTTGCGTTAAGTTCGTTAATACATTTTAGTGCTGTATCTATATTTTTAGTAAAAACAGCCGACTGGAAAGCAAAAGATAAACTGTTTGCCATTTTTATTGCATTGTCAATATTTTTGTAAGAATATATACAAACAACAGGACCGAATACTTCATTTGTTGTTACTTTGCTGTCGCTTGAAGGATTCAAAATAACTGTTGGTTCAAAACTGTATTTGTTAATTCTACTTCCTCCGCAAATAATTTCACCGCCATTTTTTTGGGCATTATTAACCCAACGTTCTATTCTGTCTGTCTCGGCAGGTTCTATAAGAGGCCCTATTTCTGTTTCATGTTTAAGCGGGTCGCCTACTTTTAGTTTATATGCAAGTTTGCTGTATTTTTCTGAAAATTTGGCAAATATACTTTCGTGTACATAAATTTTCTGAACTGAAACACATACCTGTCCCGCATGATAAAATCCACCTTTTATCAGCAACGGCAATGCTTCGTTCAAGTCAGCATCAGGCTCAACAATAACAGGAGCAACGCCACCGTGTTCGAGAGCGTATCTTGTTCCGGGAGATAATTTTGAACGTAAATACCAACCAATTTTTGCAGAACCAATGAATGACATAAAATTTACACGACTATCTGTTACAAGCTCTTCTGCAACAGAACTTTTGCAAATAGCAGTTTGACACCACTCCTCAGGCAAACCAGCTTCATACAAAATATTAACAAAATTAATACATGACAAAGGAGTTGACGATGCTGGTTTTATAATTACTGGACATCCAACAGCAATTGCAGGAACTGTTTGATGTACAATAAGATTCAAAGGGTGATTAAAAGCACTTATTGAAAACACTACACCAATTGGTTCTCTTGTTGTGAATGCGAACCTGTTTGTAGATGCTTTTGTAATTCCCATTGCTATTTCTTCTCCTTTGATTTGTCCTATATTCTCTGATGCAAGTTTGACTCCATTTATTGCTCGCAATACTTCGACCCTTGAATCTACATAAGGTTTTCCTCCTTCTTCGGCTGCAAGATTTGTAAGCTCTTCTATTCGCTCACTCATTATTTGTGCTGTTTTTTCAAGTATTTCTATTCTTTTATATTTTGGTAAACAACGACTACGGTCATTAAAAAGAGAATAAGCATCGGCAAGCATCTTTTTGCCTGTATCCACATCTATCATTGGAACTTCTTCTATTAAACGACCATCATGAGGAGATATTACTTTTAATGTATAATTCATTTTTATAAATAATCTATATTAGGTTAAAAAATTTTATTTGTTTGTAATTTTTTAAGTTTTTCTCTTATCATTCTTGATTGTTCGTGCATTCCAGTTACCTGTTTCCCTTGCAACATATAATCAACTTTTTGATTGAAACGTCCCGCATAATAATCACTTAATCTTTTTTCCATACCACCGTAATCCCAAACAGTAGCACTTTCCATTCCTCTTACTTTTTCTCTTTCAACAATTTTTTGGCTACCGTCAAAATAATGAATAATACATTTATCTAAAAATAAGTCTTCCGTATATATCGGTCTCATGCTCATTTCTATCAAATAATCCTCCACAGGACGTTTCCTGCCTACTATTCTCCAATAACCTTTTGAGACAACAGAATCATAAACACCCGTAATAAACAAAATTTTCTTTTTTATAATTCATTAATCTGTAATTCTTCTTTCGTATTAACATCGTAAAATGCTGTTCCGAGTTCTAATATTCTTGCGTAAGAATGATATCCGTTTTCGAGCGGTATTTTCACAATAGCGCCAACAGTTTTTCTTTGCCTTTTTAGTTTTCGTTCCATAATATTTAATATTTATTTGTTTAAAAATTAATAAGTTCTTAAAAATATGAGTTCCAATAACTACGATAAATAGGAACACGAGATAACTCTGATTTGACTAATTTTCAAGGAGTTTATAATTGATATTAAGTTAATTAAAAAATTTTATTTTTTTTTGAATTATAGATAAAGATACATAATTTTGCAAATTGAATTATTAATGTCTTCTTCGAGATTTAAAATTGATTAAAAATCAAAGAAATATTATTTATAAATCATTGATTTTCTTTAATTTATAAATTTTTATACAAGATAAACTTATCAAAAAATAACTTTACGAAGATATTGAATTATTGAATAATATATTAATTTTAATAAAATGAAAAAAGGAATTCACCCAAAAGATTATCGTTTTGTAGTTTTTAAGGATATGTCAAACGGTAAAACTACCATTACAAAATCAACAGTAAAAACAAGAGAGACAATTGAAATTGAAGGTAAAAAATATCCGTTGATAAAAATAGAAATATCAAGTTCTTCGCATCCATTTTATACTGGAAAAATGAAATTTGTAGATACAGCTGGACGTGTTGATAAATTTAATAAACGCTATCAAAAACATATTAAAAATTAGTTTATATTTAAAAACTTTATATTAATATTTTAACGTTTTATGAAACAACACTTTTTGGTGTTTTACGACCCCAGAATAGTGTTGTCTAATTTTTTTGCAATTTTTCTTTCCATTAGTTTTCTTTTAGTTATATCTATTCCTATATTTATAACTTTTTCTGGTTTTCCGTTTTTGTCAATTATTGGTATAAATGTTTCATGTAGCCATATTTCTTTGTCAAAATATTTCAAATAATATTCTTTTTCTCTTTTTTTACCTTCACGTAGGTCGTTCCAGAATTGTTCGAACCAGACAATATTTTCTTTTGCTTCATCAAGGACTTCGAGATGTGTTTTGCCAATAAAATCTTTCTTATTAACACCTAATATTTCCAGATTTTTTTGATTTGAATTTGTTATTTTTCCGTTCATATCATAAAAAACAATTGAAGCAACAGATGTCAATGCAGTCATCAAATTTTTGCTTTCTATATCAAGAGACATTATTTCTGACTGTGCTTTTTTTAGATGTTTAATTGTTTTTGTTAATTCTTGTTCTGCTAATTTTAATTCTTTTGATTTGTTTTTAAATTTTTCGAGCAATTTTGATGTATCTTCCGTAATTTTCATATTTGCCAAAACAGATGCAATTCTCTGTGCCGTTATTTCGAGGAACTCCATTTGATAATCTTCGAGTCTTTTAAATGTAGATATTTCTATTACACCAAAAACTTTATTATCAAGTAATAACGGAATTAATATTAGTTCTTTTGGTTTATCTTCGCCGAGTCCCGATGATATAAACGTATATCCATCAGGGACATTTGATAAATAAATAATTTGTTTCTCCTGTGCGCATCTTCCAACAAGACCTTCTCCTATTTCTACTTTCAAAGATAATTTTCTTTTTCTATTGTAGGCATAAGATGCTTTCATTTCTAAAAAAGTTTTTCCATCATCATCTTTACCAACAATAAAAAATCCACCCTGATTTGCGTCCAGATATTTAACAGTTGTTCTAATCAATATAAAAGAAAGTTCTTCTTTACTGTTATATATTGGTTGAAGCTTTTCACTTATTTTAGATATACCATTTTGTATCCATATTCTTTTTTTTGCTTCTTCTATACGTTTGAGACGTTTTTGCTCTGCATCATATAATTTCGTTCTCATTTCAAGTAATGCGTTAGCCAGTACGTCATGTTTACCCATTGTTCTAAGTTTTGCATCTAATTCGCCGTTTCCTATTTTTACTGCAAAATTTGATATAGAATTTAATGTATCAATCAATTTATTCACAGATTCTGACATCTCAAATATTTCATCGCTGCGGTTCATTTTTAATTTATTATTAAGATTAATATCTCCTTTGTCTAACTTATGCAAAACCTTAATTGTTCGATGCAAAGGACGTGTAATATCTTCGGATATAATGAAAATAATAATTGTTAAAAAAATAAAACCTAACAGACCAACAATTACAGTATAATAAAAATCATGAGTCGCTTTGTATGTAATAACATCAATTGGTACTGTAACACCTACTGACCATGGAGTTTTTGTATTGCCAACATAAATAGGCGAAAAAGAAGTATATGCAACAATATCTCCGTTAATATTTTTATTATCAACATGAAAGACTTCGCCGTTTTCTATTTTTTTCAAAAAATTAATATTGGAATATCTTTTATCAAAGAAATTTATAATACTTTGTCCGATAAGTTCTCTGTTTGGATGTGCCACAAAAGTTCCATCATTTGTTACAAGAAACATATAACTACTGTCGAAAGGAATCGGCATATCAATAATCGTTTGTAGTTCAGATAATTCTACATCAACACCAACCAAACCTTTGTATTTATTTTTTTTTCTAATCTGAACAGCAATACTTGTTTCGAATATAGAATCTTTATATTCTTTTGACTTATAGCTGTAAAAATATGGATTTAATATAAATTCTTTTTCTGGACTTATTTTTATTTGATGATAAAGACTGCCTATAATATCTCCATCAATATTTTCTAATGTATCAATAATTTGTACCTCTTTTCCCTTGATTTTAAGGACTTCCGTTTTTTCTCTTCCGTAGGGTTTCAACCAATCACTTCTTATTGCTGACAACTCCCACGATACCCAAACAGATAAATATTTAGGATGAGACTCGGATACTTTGACCATCATATCTTCATAAATCTGTTTTCTTTCTATGTATGGCAAATTACTGTAATCTGAAAATATATCTGCGAGTGTACGCACAGTTGCCATGTCGTCATCTAATTTAGCTTTTGATAAGTTCGCAGCCTGCATAGAAAATGAATTAGCAAGTTTTTTGGCTTCAATTAAAGACGATTTTCTAAAATTCCATCCAAGATAACCAACAACAACAACAAACAATATAAATGCCATTGACATTATTGATACAAATATTTTTCCTCTTATTTTCATTGATTATTAAATTTTATTAGCTTTAAAATTTGTTTTTTTTGTTCTTTATTAATTTAAAAAATTATACAGAAATATCACAGTTTTTTTATTTTTTTTATAAACTCTGGCAAATTATTTCTTATATAATTAAAATATAATATCTGTTTAGCTCCCCATCCTGCAAAAAAACGAGCTATGCCGACAATATTCGAACCTTCAAAATCAAGTATAATATTCCTCCCAGCATATTCTTTGATAAATTCATTAATTATATAAAAATTTGCTCTTTTTTCTTTGCCTTCTTTGTTTGTAATAGAAGATATATAATAAGCCCTATTGTGTGAATACATAAAAAAAACAGCAGAGATAAACTCATTATTTTCATTTTTGATAACATATATTTTGTGTCTATTTT
The DNA here is from genome assembly GCA_029934515.1 of Bacteroidales bacterium. Classification (GTDB taxonomy): domain Bacteria; phylum Bacteroidota; class Bacteroidia; order Bacteroidales; family JAADGE01; genus JAOZMB01. The sequence goes on along the minus strand of JAOZMB010000055.1, from coordinate 12,465 downwards.
GCAATTTACAATAATTTATTATTTCTCCAAGTCTTCTAAAAATGTCATCAGATATATTAATAAAATTATTTTCTTTATTGAATTTTATAAATTCTTTTGTTTTGATATTTTTTATTAAAATAAGTTTATTTTTCTCTGCTTTTTTTATATTCCTTCTTGTATTTTGATTAAATTTTTTATATAGTTCCTTGTAATCTTCATATAAATAAAGTTCATAATTTGTTCTTGTTGTGAAATTAAAATTTTCGGGTTTGTTTGCATAATTTAGATTTATATTTACGTGTCTAAATTTTGTAGGAATTTGTTTTATAAAATTATATATTTTATTTTCGGATAATTTTTTTATCGAAAAAACACCTGTTTGTTGTAAAAAAAAAGGCTGATAAATATATCTAATACCATATTTTTTGTTCCATATAAGTGGCATTACAGCTGTGTAATCTTCGGTTATTAGTGCGTCCCAGTTTTTGGCAATAATATCCAAATAATCAGAATAAGCATAGATTAATCCATTGTGAGCATTATCAATACAGCTGTTCCATTTCAATTTATTTATTTTTGCATTTTTCAAATATATTATTTTCATTCTTCGAAGAATTTGTAATTTTACTGTTTGTTATCTTACAAAATTAAATTATTGGTAATTATAACTGATTGTTATTTGTATTCATATTTTTGATTACGATATACTGGAATAAATCCAGCTTCTTTTATTGCTTCTTGCATTTGTTTTGCATTTAATTTGTTATCAGCACCTGCAGCCGAGACTACATTTTCTTCTATCATTATTGAGCCGAAATCATTTGCTCCTGCGTAAAGGCTGATTTGTCCAGTAGGTTTTCCAACTGTAAGCCATGATGTTTGTATATTTTTTATATTTGGCATCATAATACGTGCCAAAGCAATTGTTCTGATATATTCTTCTGCTGTAACATTATTTCTGATTCCAGATTTTATTCTTAAATTTGTATATCTATCCTGAAATGGCCAAGGAATAAATGCTGTAAATCCTTCTGAATAACTTGGTTTTTCATTTTGTATTTGTCTGATACTTATTAGATGTTCTATTCGTTCTTTTTTGGTTTCAATATGTCCGAACATCATTGTTGCAGATGTTGTTAAATTAAGTTTATGAGCTTCTCGCATAACGTCTAACCATTGTTTTGCTGTACATTTTCCAGGTGATATAATTTTTCTTACTCGGTCGTTTAATATTTCGGCACCCGCTCCTGGCAAACTGTCAAGTCCAGCGTCAATTAGTTCTTGTAAAACATTTTTATATGTTTTTTTTGACAAACGTGCAATATGATGTATCTCTGCTGGACCGAGAGCATGCAATTTTAAATCGGAACGTATTTTTTTTAAATCTTTAAAAAGATTTTTGTAATATTCCAGATTAAGTTTTGGATGTAATCCGCCCTGCAAAAGTAATTGATTTCCCTTGTTATTATATAGAATTTCTATTTTTTCTTTGTATTGTTTAAGATTTGTTATATACGCATCTGTGGCTCTCGGATGACGATAAAAATTACAAAATTTACATCTCGCAATACAAACATTTGTTATGTTCACATTGCGGTCTATAATCCAGCCAACACGGTTAAGTGTTTTCGATGTTTGCTGCATTATTCTAAGTTTATTTCCTATAAACATTAATTCTGATGAAGGTGCTTTTTTGTATAAAAATAAACCTTCTTCGCTTGACAAGAACTGTTGTTCTAATGCTTTTTTGTATAATTTTTGTAAATTCATTGATTGTTTGATAAATGGAAGAATTGAATCATAAATATTTGTAAGAAGTTGGTATAATGCTTATAATCAACGATTATATTTATTTATTTAAAATTACAAGATGAGCAATTTTTATTACAAGTAAATTTTTTTGCCTTATTTTTTTGGGGAACAAAAATTCTTATAAACTTATAACAAGTATAAGCAAAAGCAAAAAAAATTATAATATATGTTATTATTTCCTGCAATATTTAGTTATATTTTAATTATAAAAAAATGAGACAAAATTAAATATTTTAATTGAATGTTTTTCAGACATTAGATAATTATCATTTATCAATTAAAACAACAACTCTACGATTTTTATAAGCTCCTTTTTCTGTATTATTATCAGCAATTGGTTTTTTTTCTCCTTCTGTTGCGATTTTAATATTATCTTTTGATATACCATTATTTATAAGATATTTTTTTACATTATTTGCTCTTCGTAAACCTAATTTCATATTATAATCGTCATCAGCTTTGTTATCCGTATAACCAATTATTTCAAGTTTATAATTATCTAAAAGTTTCAGTTTTTTAATAAATTTATCAATTTCATCAAAGAAAATATTTTTAACAATATCTTTATCAAGGTCAAAATTTATTGTTAAATATAAATCATCACATGCTGTAATATCAACAATTACTTCTAAATATTTTCCTTTTTTTTCAATAAAAAAAGATGTATCAATATTAAGTTTGCTTGCTGGATTAGATATTATTTTAAAATTTGCTGTTTCTTCTAAAAATACAAAAGAAAAATAACCATCAATACTTGATTTTGAAGTCATTATATTTTTATTCTTGTCAACATTATATAAGTCTATATAAGTTTCTGTTGGGTCTGAATTACAATCAATAATTTTACCACTTATAATAATTGTTGGTTCTGGTTTAATTTTCTTTGATACTTTTCTTAAATCAGCATGATAAATATTACCTTCTCTTATAAAATAAGCATCAAGTCCAGCCGCTGTTACAATAAATCCGTAGTCATCATCTTTTGTATTGAATGGTTTTCCGATGTTATAAATTTTGCCAAAAGTTCCGTCTTTATTTAAAATTGTTTTATAAATATCCAATCCACCGTATCCATTATAACTGTCTGATGCAAAGAATAATGTCTTCCCATCGCCTGCAATAAATACAGAACGTTCATCTCCTTCCGTGCTAATATCCAATTTCTTACAGTACGACCATTGTTTTTCTTTTTTACTTATATATAAATCTAAATTACCGTCATAATCGGCACCACATGCGACAATAAATTTTTTCTTATCAGGTGAAAGAGTCATTCCATCGGTAGCATATCTGTTATATTTATCAAACTCAGTTCTGAAAAAATCTGCAATTCCGCCACCCAATCCTACTGGTTTAGACCATTTACTGCCTTCTAAAATAGAAGTATAATAAGGTCCGCCTTTTAATTTCCAAGTATCATACCAACTTTGATATGTAACAAATTGTCCGTCTGTACTGATATTAGGTTCATCTTCTCCGCTTCCAGTATTTACAGAGTTCCCAGGGCAATTTGGTTTTTGCCATTTTTCGTTCTCAAAAACAGAGAACCATATATCTCCATCATAACGAGGCTTTCCTTTGTAAGTTCCATACATACTCGACCAAGGCATGCCACCACGTACACTCATAAAATAAAGATATTTTCCATCAGGCGATATAGAAAGATTCGTTTCGCGAAACGTCGAATTTAATATTGTCAACTCTGTAATTTTTACATCATCTGGATTTTCAAGTATTTCTATTTTCTGAGAAAAAACAGGCTCATAAATTTGTAATATTAAAAAAAAAGTAAGAAAAATATTCATCTTCATAATATACATTTTTGTTTGTTTAAATTTTTGATAATATATAATTATTAATTTAGTCAATATTTTTTTGATTTGATATTATATAAAAAATTACAATAATTTAACAATATTATAAATAAATGTTTTTATAAACAAAAAAACTATTTTTTTATTTTATTTTAAGTTATTATCTTTGTATTTTTCTTTAATATATTTTTATAAAAAATTATTTATTATGGTTGAATTTTTCGAAAAAACATTTTATGGTAATACAATTGCTGACTGGTTGGTTGCATTACTTATTATAGCAGCTTCCATTGTTATTGCCAAAATAGCTTACTGGATTTTTGGTAATATACTAAAAAAAATTGCAGATAAGACCAAATCAAAATTAGATGACCTAATTATAGATAAGATAGAAGAACCGATTGTTTTGGCATTGGTACTTGGCGGATTATGGTACGGAGCAAAATATTTGATAATCACGAGCGGGATAGAGAATTTCTTGGATAAGATTTTTTATGTAGCTGTTACTTTTGATATATCTTGGTTTATTGCAAGACTGTTTGATGCTTTAATAATTGAATATCTTGCACCTATTGTTAAAAGAACAAAAGGAAATTTAGACAACCAGCTTTTACCAATTATAAGAAAAACATTAAAAGTTGTAATATGGACAATAGCTACTGTTGTTGGGCTTAATAATGCTGGATATGAAGTTGGTGCAATTGTCGCGGGACTTGGGCTTGGAGGTCTTGCTTTTGCGATGGCTGCAAAGGATTCTGTTGCAAATATATTCGGAGGTATTACTGTTTTTTTTGATAAACCATTTAAAATAAATGACCGAGTTAAAATCGGAGGATACGATGGTAAAATTCGAGAAATTGGAATAAGAAGTACAAGACTGGAAACTCTTGAAGGCAGAATAGTAACAATACCAAACAAAAATTTTACAGACTCTTTTATAGAAAATGTAAGCTCAGAGAAAAGAAGAAAAGTTAAAATAATACTCGGATTAACTTACAACACAGAAGAAGAAAAAATAAAAAAAACAACTGAAATTTTAAATGAAATTGTTGATAACAATGACGATTTAGAAGATGATAGAGTTGTGGTATTTAATCAATTCGGTGCTTTTTCTTTGGATATTTTATTTGTATATTATATAAAAGCTGGAAAAGATAATTTTACTGTTCAAAGTAATATAAATTTTGAAATATTAAATAAATTTAAAAAAGAAAACATAGATTTAGCATTTCCAACACAAACAATTATTAAAGGGTAAGAAAATTACGAATTGGTTTATACGTAGTAATAAGTATTTTACAAAAAAATCAGAAAGTTATTTTTAATGATTACTAAATATTTAGCAAAAGAATTTTCAAAAAATATTTTCTTATTTAGACTTTACAATTTTTAATTTACAATATTATAAACCAAAATTCATGAGTATATATAGGCAAATATTAATAAAACACTGGGGTTATTCTTCGTTTCGTCCATTGCAGGAGGATATAATAAAATCTGTTGTCGAAGAAAAAAAAGATACACTTGGTTTGTTGCCAACGGGTGGTGGTAAATCAATAATTTTTCAAATTGTTGCTTTGTCAAAACCGGGTTTGTGTCTTGTTGTGACTCCGCTTATTGCCTTAATGAAAGACCAGATGGCAAACTTGAAAAAACGAAAAATAAAAGTTGCTGCAATTTATTCTGGAATGTCTTCTTATGAAATTGATATTACACTTAATAATGCCGTTTTTGGAGCATATAAATTTCTTTATTTGTCTCCTGAGCGGCTTATAACAAAACTTTTTCTTGCGCGACTTCTGGATATGAAAATTAATCTAATTGCAGTTGACGAAGCTCATTGTATTTCTCAGTGGGGCTACGATTTTCGTCCAGCTTATCTTAATATTTCAGAGCTTCGAAAATATATTCCTGATGTAATTTTTCTTGCACTCACGGCAACAGCTACGCCTGAGGTGGCAGATGATATTCAAGAAAAACTACTTTTTAAAGAAAAAAATATTTTTAGTAAAAGTTTTGAACGTAAAAATTTGTTATACATTGTAAGAGAAACTTATGAAAAACAAAAATATCTTCTCAAAATTGCTAAGATACAAAAAGGAACAGGTATTGTTTATGTAAGGAGTCGTAGAAAAACTTATGAAACAGCAAAATTTCTTAGACAAAATGGTATCTCTGCTGATTATTATCACGCTGGAATTGATGCCAAACTAAAAGATTTTAAACAACATCAATGGAAAAATGATAAAACAAGAATAATAGTATCTACGAATGCTTTCGGAATGGGAATTGACAAATCAAATGTTCGTTTTGTTGTACACCTTGATTTGCCAGACTCACCAGAAGCATATTTTCAGGAAGCAGGAAGAGCAGGAAGAGACGATAAAAAAGCATTCGCAGTATTACTTTTTAATAATTCAGATAAAATAAATATCAAAAAACGAATAAAAACAAACTTTCCAGAAAGAAAACTTATCAGAAAAATATATAATTCATTATGTAACTATTATCAAATTCCTGTTGGAAAAGGAAAAGGACAAATAAGAACTTTTAGAATAAAAGATTTTATTAAGAAATTTAAATTTCAAATGTTTACTGTTTTTAGTAGCCTAAAATTTTTACAAAACGAAGGTTATATTGATTTTACAGAAGAAAATTTTACTCCTTCAAAAATACATTTCGATGTTAATAGAGACGATTTATACAAATTCCAAGTAGCAAACGCTGAACTTGACAATTTTATAAAACTTATCATGAGAACATATACTGGATTGTTCTCTGAATATGTAAGTTTTGATGAATCTTATATTGCAAAAAAATCAGAAACAAACATAAATGTAGTTTACAACTATCTTCAAAAATTAGAATCAAAAAATATAATAAAATATATCCCGCAAAGGAAAACACCTTTTGTTGTCTTTACGGAAGAGCGACTCAGTGATAAAAATTTAAGATTATCAAAAAAAAACTACGAAGACCGTAAAAAAAGATATCTCAGCAGAGTAAACGCAATACTTAATTATGCCGAGAGTACCGCAAAATGTAGAAGCCAAATTTTATTGTCATACTTTGGAGAAAAAAATCCGTACCGATGCGGACAATGTGATGTTTGTAAGCAACGGAACGAACTTAATCTTAGCAGATACGAATTTGACCTTATACACAGCAAAGCAAAAAAAATGATACAAAAAGCTCCAAGAACAATCGACAGATTAATTGCAAATATAGAATCAAATGAAAAAAAAACTATTAAAGTTATTAGATATCTGCTTGATAATAACAAAATTAAATATAATAAAGAAAACAAACTAATTTGGATAATGTAGAATTTAGAATTCTTAATTATCTTTTATTTGCTTAAATTCAATACGGTCAAAAGCTACGGTATGTTTGTCACATACACGAAGTGCTATCCGTGAGAGAGCATTGTCAAGAGTTGCAGTTTTTGTAAGATTAAGAATAGGAAACATATCAATTTTTTTATCGTTCAGAAAATATGTAATATACTTATTTTCTATTCTTATTTTTATCTCAATGTTTTCATTTTCAATATATTTACCAGATTTAACATAAGTGCCGATGTAAGAATATTTATCAAAATTACTTATGAGAACCCTTCCTTCATTATTATTTTTTACTTCAAATGCAAAATAATTATCATCGTTATGCATAAGCATAAACCCAAAATTACAATCATTTTCTGCATCATAAGAACGTGCTTTTATTATTATTTCACAATCTTTTCCTATTAATTCTTCAGGCATCCACTGTTTTGCCCAATAACAATAATCTGGATTATTAACTGAAATAATAAATTTTCCGTCCTTATATTCGCTTTTTTTTGTATATTCTTGTTTTTCTTCTAAAATATCAGATTTTTCATTAAAATTATCATAAAATAAAGTATCTTTTTTGTCTGAAATTATTCTAATATAATCATATCCTACTTTTTGTTCGCCCACAACAGCTACGGAGTATTTTTTTAGTTTAATATTGTATAAATTTCCAGAGGACATTTTTTTATCATTTATATAATAATCAAAATCATTTCCTTTGACTTCAATTTTTATATGATTTAGTGAGTTCGCATTACCAACAACAATATTATCGTTCTTCCACTTAATTGAAGTTTGCCAATTACCTTTTACGCAAATCCCATTACGAAAATACCTGTCTGAGCGAACGAAAAAATAAGCAAAATTATTTTTGTCTTCACCAATATAAAAACCATATCCTTCCTTGTCGCCTTCATAGTATTTGCACCCTATTTCGAGAGTAAAATTTTTAGGAAACTCAAAAGGAATATCCAAATAAGTAACAGAGTTGCCTTCGAGTTTTGCATCTATAATAAATTCGGATGATTCATAATAGTTATTCGAAATATATTTGTCTTCAAACTTCCAATCACTCTCTGTACTGTTATTAAAATCATCTGTAAATGTTATAGGCGGTTTAACTTCTCTCAACAAACGTGGCAATGTAATCAATGCAATAATAATTATTATAGAAGATATAATTACTATATTTTTATTTCGTTTTCTCTTCTTCTCTTTTACCTCTTTTCTTATTTGTTCATAAATATCATCTACTTCGTCTTTCGACAGCGAAGTCATCTCGGCAAGTGCTTCTTTTGTCGATTCGTGAACCTCTTGCTCTTCTAATTCCCTATCTTTTTCTATAACTCTGTCTTTGAGCATCTCTAAGATAAGTTTTTCAGTTTTCTTTCTCATAATTATAAATTTTTTAAATTAATTTTTTATGTTTTTAAATATATAAATAAAATTTATATATATTTGTTTTTATTTTAGTAATAAAGACAACTCTAACATTGTTTGAGTATTTTAAATATTTAATTCAGTAAAATAATCATAAAAGTATTACAAAATATTTTAAATTAAATGTCTATTTCAATATATTTTCAAAAAAAATCTATATTTTAACTTAATTCTATATTCTTAAATGAAATTCGATACAAATAAAATATTTAATATCTCAAATAAATATGAATTTGAGAACCTATGTATAAAAATATTTAAATATCAATATGAAAATAATGATGTTTATAAAAAATATATAAAATTTCTTAAAATTTCTGCTGACAGTATTAAAAAAATAGATGATATTCCATTTCTTCCTATTGATTTTTTTAAAAATCATGATATAATTTCTGGAAATAAAAAAATTGATGTAACTTTTAAAAGTAGCGGAACTACTGGAATAAACACAGGACGACATCATGTTACAGACATAAAACTTTACGAAAAAAGTTTTTTTAATACTTTTGAAATTTTTTACGGAAAAATAAAATATTGCATACTTGCATTATTACCTTCGTATTTAGAACGAAACGATTCTTCACTAATATATATGACAAACAAATTGATAAGTAAAAATGGAAGCAAAGACAGCGGATTTTATCTTAATAATTTCGATGATTTATATAAGAAATTATTAGAACTTGAAAATAAAGAACAAAAAACTATATTGCTTGGTGTTAGTTTTGCGCTTGTTGATTTTTTTGAGAAATACAAAATGCAACTCAAAAATACAATAATCATGGAAACAGGAGGAATGAAAGGACGAAAAAAAGAACCAGTAAAAGAAGAACTTCATAATTTTCTGAAAAAAACATCGGGCGTTAAAAATATACATTCTGAATATGGAATGACAGAACTTCTCTCACAAGCATATTCAAAAGGAGATAATATTTTTGAGACACCGCCATATATGAAAGTTTTAATAAGAGATATTTATGACCCGTTCAAATATTTAGAACACGGAAAAACAGGTGGTATAAATATTATTGATTTGAATAACGTAAACTCATGCTCATTTATTGAAACCAAAGATATAGGAAAAATAAACAAAAACAATAATTTTGAAATATTAGGAAGATTCGACCAAAGCGATATAAGAGGTTGTAATTTGTTAGTTTTTAGTGGTTAGTTTTTAGTGGCTGTTTGTTAGTTTCTATTTGTTAGTTTTTAGTAGTTAGTGGTTAGTTGCTTAGTTTCCTATTTGTTAATTTTTATTTGTTCGTTTTTCATCGAACATATACAGATTATTATAATTCAAAAATATAAACATAATATTTTTTTAATTGCAATTAAAAATTTTATATTTACATTTGCTAAATATTTTTTAAAATTTAAAAATTCTGAATAATGACAGAGATAGGAAAATTAAATAAACTAAGAGTAGTAAAAGAGCTTGATTTCGGTATTTATCTTGATGGAGATGAAAAAGGAGAAATACTTTTGCCTATAAAACAAGTTCCAAAAGAAACAAAAGTCGATGATATAATTGAGGTTTTTATATACAATGACTCAGAAGACAGAATAATAGCTACAACTATAAAACCTTACGGAATAGTAGGCGATTTTGTACTACTAAAAACAGCCGCCGTAGATAGATTCGGTGCTTTTATGGATTGGGGTTTAATAAAAGATATACTCGTCCCGTTTAGAGAACAAAAAAGAACAATGGAAGCAGGAAGGTCATATATAGTATATATTTATCTCGATAGTATAAGCCAAAGAATCGCTGCATCAGCAAAATTAAATAAATACCTCGACAAAACAAAACCAGAATACAAACCAAACGAAGAGGTTGATTTATTGATACATAGCCAAACAGATATGGGATACAAAGCAATAATAAATAACTCACATTGGGGAATACTGTATTCAAACGAGATTTTTCAAAACCTAAATGTAGGACAAAAAATTAAAGGTTTTATTAAAAAAATCAGAGACGACGATAAAATAGACCTTTATCTGAACAAATCTGGATACAGACAAATTGATAAAATATCACTTAACGTTCTGAAAATAATAAAAGAAAATGATAATTATATCACTGTAACAGATAAAAGTAATCCTCAGGTTATTTATAGTATTTTTTCGATAAGTAAGAAAAGTTTTAAAAAAGCAATAGGAAATTTATACAAAAAGAAACTTATTAAAATCGGAAAAGAAGGTATTAGATTATGCAAATAATAAAACTTTAATTGTTTACAAAATACATATAGAATAAATTTTCTAAGTGATTTCTTAGTTTTTAATATTATGGAATTTTAAAACTATTTTCATCTTAATACAAAATTAAATAAAAATTAAAAATTATGAAAAAGATTGTAATAATTAAAGTTATAATAATAACTACATTTTTTATAATATTGGCATGCGCTGATTACAAAACAAAGGAAAATAGCCAAGTTAGCGATTATAATAAAGGTGCAAGTGAGCCTATTATGTTAGAAAATGCTATCGAAGAATCTGAGGCAGATGACGGAGTATATGCTGAGCAAAGAAAAATGAAAAAAAAAGAAAATCCACCTGTTGAGCATAACACGGAAGAATATGATAAGATTATTGAAAACGAATTTAAAGATGTCAAAGAAAATCCACTTTCGACATTTTCAATTGATGTTGATAATGCTTCGTATTCTAATATCAGACGACATTTGAGTTACAACCAATTGCCTCCAAAAGGAGCTGTAAGAATTGAGGAAATGATTAATTATTTTAATTATGATTATCCAGACCCAAAAGGGAAACACCCATTTTCGTTTATTACAGAAATATCATCGAGTCCTTGGAGCAACGAAAATAAACTTATTCATATTGGTATTCAGGGCAAAAAACTTGATTATAATGATATAAAACCATCAAATTTTGTATTTCTGATTGATGTCTCTGGCTCGATGGAAGATCCAAATAAGTTACCATTATTAAGAAAATCGTTTGGTATGTTGCTTAACAAACTTGACGACCGAGACAAAATTTCGATAGTTGTGTATGCGGGTGCAGCTGGCTTAATTATGTCACCGACACCAGCTTCGGAACGAAGAAAAATTAAAGAAGCATTAAACAGTTTAACTGCTGGAGGTTCGACTGCTGGAGGTGATGGAATTAAACTTGCATACAAAATAGCAAAAGAAAACATTATCGCCGATGGAAATAATCGTGTAATACTTGCCACCGATGGCGATTTTAATGTTGGTCAATCATCAACAGACGGTCTTGTAGATTTGATTGAAGAAAAACGAAAAGACGGAATTTATCTGACAATTCTTGGCTTTGGAATGGGCAATTACAAAGATGGACGCATGGAACAGATAAGCAACGCTGGTAACGGAAATTATTTTTATATTGATAATATCAGAGAAGCAGAGAAAGTTTTTATGAAAGAGATGCGCGCAAATATGTTTACAATTGCAAAAGACGTAAAAATACAAATCGAGTTCAACCCAGTTTATGTAAAAGCTTATCGTTTAATAGGATACGAAAATAGAATACTTGCCAAAGAAGATTTTGAAGATGATAAAAAAGATGCTGGCGAACTGGGTGCAGGTCACACAGTTACGGCTTTGTACGAAATTATTCCGAGCGGTGCAGGAGGTAATGCTCGTAAATCAGGAGACCTTAAATATCAAGAGACAAAAACAAGAGAAACAGCATCAACAGGAAACGAAATAATGACACTTAAATTCCGTTACAAACCACCAAAAAGTGAAAAAAGTATATTGATTGAACATCCTGTAAAAGATACAAATAAACCATTGGAAGAGACATCTGATAATTTTAGATTCTCGGCAGCTGTTGCTGGCTTTGGTATGATTTTAAGAGGTTCGAAATTTAAAGGAAATACAAATTTCACAATGATAACTAAAATGGCAAAAGAAGCAAAAGGAAACGACCCAAACGGATATAGAGCTGAATTTATTAGATTAATAAAAACTGCAGAACTATTAAATAATTAGTGAAAAAATAAAAAAAATGGTCATATTCATACAGCAATTCAAAATTATAAATGTTTAATTTATATTAAATCCAACAAAGAAATATATAAGCGA
>JAOZMB010000054.1 GCA_029934515.1 Bacteroidales bacterium | reverse complement strand
TAAAAACAATGGAAATAGTAAATCAAATGGAGGCAGAAGAATCGCATATTGATAATCAAGTATGATTTATATTTTTATTGAAAATAAGACAAAATTAACATTTATTAAAAATAAATTGTATATTGATTTAATAAAATAGAATATTTTGAAAATTTTTACGTAATAATATTATTAAACTATAAACTTTTGAATTATGAAGAAGAGAAAAATTATTGTTACTATTTCTATTTTTGTTTTTGCGATGTCTGTTTTTGGTGCCTGCAAAACAAAAAAAAGTATTGTTCCGTGTCCAGGGTATGGAAATATTGAAAATAATACTGATATATATGAGGTAGCTGATAACAGTGTAAATACAGTTAAACTGTAATTATTATGAGCAAAGATTAATGGACAAAAAAACTCTGCATTAGATTGCAGAGTTTTAATTTTATGAAATTGGAGTGGGCCTGCCGGGACTCGAACCCAGGACCCTCTGATTATGAGTCAGATGCTCTAACCAACTGAGCTACAAGCCCAATTCCCTTTTTTAATTATGGTTGCAAATGTAAAAACTATATTTTTATAAAAAAAATAAAATTTATGATTTCTTTAAAAAAAATTAAAAATATAATCTTTGACCTTGGCGGTGTTATACTAAATATAGACGAAAAACTTACAATAGAAGGATTTAAGATGTTGAAATTCAAGGACTTTGAAAAATCTATGCGGAAATTTAAGTCTGAAAATATTTTTGTGAAATTTGAAATAAACAAGCTAAATGAAAAAGAATTTATAAAAAAAATATCGAAAGAACTTGTAAAACCGATTCTTGCGAAAGATATAAATGAAGCATGGAACAAATTATTATTAGATTTTCCAGAAAAAAATATCGAAATTGTTGAAAATTTAAAAAATAAATATAGATTGTTTTTATTAAGCAATACTAATATTATTCATTATAAATCATATATTAAAAATTTTGAAGAGAAATTCTCATACGATTTTAATAATTTATTTGAAAAATCATATTACTCACACAAAGCTGAATTAAGAAAGCCGAACAAATTATTTTTTTTGAAAGTCATAAAAGAAAATAATTTAAATATAAATGAAACTTTGTTTATTGATGATTTGATGGAAAACCGAAAAGCAGCCGAACAACTTGGTATCAAAACAATAGAAATTAAAAGAAATGCTGGTTTAGAATCTATTTTAGTTCTATTATAGTTATGTAAAAAAACACCTGTCAAATGCAATTAGATAAAGATTTGTTTTTTAGTTCAAAATTTTCATTTATAAATTAGCTTAATTGTATTCTAATTCTAAATTTTTTTTTAATATTTGCAAATAATAATTTTGGATTGTAACTTTGCAAAAATTTTTAATTAAAAATTATACTTATGCCTATTATTGTAACTGACAGTAACTTCGAAGAAGTTGTACTAAAATCAGAATTGCCTGTGATGCTTGATTTGTGGGCTGAATGGTGTGGACCATGCCGAATGATACACCCAATAATTAATGAAATGGAAAAAGAATTTGAAGGAAGAGCTGTAATGGCTAAATTAGATGTTGACTCTAATCCAATGACATCAGCCAAATACGGAATAAGAAACATCCCAACTGTTTTATATTTCAAGAACGGAAAAGTTGTAGATAAACAAGTTGGTGCAGTTAGGAAAAAGAATTTTGTCAAAAAACTCGAAAAAATTCTCTAACAATTGAAAAATAGAACTATAAATAATAAGCCCTTTTGATAAACAAGAGGGCTTATTTTGTAAATATAATAAATAATAAAAATTTATAAAGATGAATAAAAATTACCAAACAAATATATCAACAGGCAAAGATAATGTTAAGTATCATGCTGTTCAGGCTGGTTTTATTGCTCTGGGACGAGCATTACAATCGGCTTCAAATTTTGAAGAAGAAGTTATAAAAGAAATATCCTGCTGGAACGAAAGTTTTTCATTTAGCATGGACGTTTTGCCAAACGGACCAAGCCTAGTTATGAAAAAAGAAGACAGACAAATGAAATTTCTTGGACTAAAAAAGAAAATAAATGCTGATTTAATTATTGAAATAAAAAACCTTGATACTGCATTTCAAATGATTACAACACAAGCAGGAGCTCATCACGTTTACGCACAAAACAAAATTGCTGTTACAGGAAATATTGCTGATTCGATGAGACTTATTAGACTTATATACATAATAGAAGGTTATTTATTTCCTAATTTTCTGAACAAAAATATCCTGAAAAAATCTCCTAAAATGACTCTGAAAAAATATATAAATAGATTGCATATTTATACAATTGGTATGCTCTTCGGAAAATAAAACAACGAGAATAGTAATCTGATATTTTATAGAAAAAAATTGTTGCAATAAAAAATGGTTTTTCTATATTTCTTTACTAAATTTATTATTTTTGCAAAAATAATTTTTAATTTATCATAACTTATGAAAAAAATAATATTTATAATGAGCTTACTTGTCATTACAGGTAATACTTTTGCACAAAACAATATTTCATCAGCAGATATGGAGGAGATAAAAAAATCTTACAAAAAAGATGATGCTTACATGAGGGCGGTAACAAATTCAGTGTCAAATAATAATATCACAGAGTTGGCACTTAATAGACAAGATGTTGGTAAAATCGACCACGAATTTAAGTATAAAGTTTCGACAAAAGGAATAAGTAATCAGAAGCAGTCGGGAAGGTGTTGGATGTTTGCGAGCTTTAATATTTTACGTCCTAAGGTAATTGAAAAATATAATTTATCTAGTTTTGAATTTTCTACAAATTACCTTTATTTTTGGGATGTTTTTGAAAAATCAAATTTCTTTCTTGACAGGATAATAGAAAGTCGCAATCTGCCTTACGATGATAAAAAAGTTGCTTTTCTTTTTAGTAATGTTATCGGAGATGGAGGAGCTTGGAACTCATTTACTAATCTTGTCGAAAAATATGGAATGATACCAAAAGAAGCAATGCCAGAAACAAATAACAGCGAAAATACTCGAATGATGATAAAAATTATAAAAAGAAAACTTCGAGAAAATGCTGTTGTTATAAGAAATATACCAAAAGAAAAAAAAGACACTTATATTAAAAATATCAAAGTTAAAATGCTCGGAGATATTTATAAAATCTTGGCTATTAGTCTTGGAGAACCACCAGAAAATTTCTATTGGAGATACATAGATAAAGACAATAAAATAAGTGATAAAAAAGAATACAATCCTAAAAGTTTTATGAAAGAAGTAATTGGAGAAGTTAATTTTGATGATTACATAATGCTAATGGACGTTCCAAATCACAAATATAAAAAACTATACGAAGTAGAAGAAGAAAGAAATGTTACAACAGGTAGAAATTGGATATTTATTAATCTGCCAGCTTCTGATATTAAAAAATTTGCATTGATGTCAATAAAAGAAAACGAAGCTATGTATTTTTCTTGCGATGTTGGTAAACAATTAAATAGAGAAGCGGGATTATTATCGCTGAATAATTATGACTACGAATCGCTTTTTGACATAAAATTTAATATGACAAAAAAAGAAAGAATCCTATCACACGCAAGCGGCTCGACACATGGAATGGCACTCGTCGCAGTAGATACTGATAAAAACGAAAAAATTACAAAATGGAAATTAGAAAACAGCTGGGGCAAAAAGTCTGGAAATGAAGGATATCTAACAATGACTGATGAATGGTTCGATGAATATATGTTTAGAATTGTAGTATTAAAAAAATATATTGACAAAGAAACTATTAAAATATTAGAACAAAAACCAGTAAAAATCCCTTATTCAAACCCAATGTTCTTGGAAGATAAATAAAAAAATTACAACTCAAAATAATTAATAATAATTAAAAATAATTTATTATGAAAAGAATATCAATTTTATTAACTTTAATTGCAATATTTTGGATAAATATTGGCAATGCACAAGAGGAGGAAAAAATTTCTAAGAATCTTTCTATTCAAATTAATGATAATCAGGGAAGTAACGAATTTTCAGTTTGGATATTTTTTACAGATAAAGGAGAAAGTATTTCAAAGAAGTTGAACGAAGCAGAAAATAAACTCAATGAAAATGCTCTTAAACGTAGAAAAAAAACGTTTAAAAATAAGAGTACTTATGCTACTTTTTATGATATTCCAATAAAACAAGAATATTTAAACGAGACGAATAGATATATAAATAAATTGCGACAAAAATCAAAGTGGTTAAATGCGGTATCAGCTGAGGTGAGCAGTGAAAATATTAATAAAATTGCAAATATGCCTTTTGTTAAGAAAATAGACATTGTTAGAAAAGGCAAAATTAACAATTCATTAGAAATTGACTTCTCAAATAATATTCGTAATCCTTTTGAATTTAATACAAAATATGATTTAAATTATGGAGCTTCGCTTGTACAGATGGAGCAAATAAATGTTCCTGTATTTCATGAACTTGGTTATAGTGCTGATAATGTTGTTGTTTGTGTTTTAGATGCTGGTTTCAATAATCTTGAACATCAGTCATTTGAAAATATGAATATAATAGGTGCTTACGATTTTGTGAACGATGACGATAACGTAGATGACGAAGACGATATGGGAAATGGAAATCACGGAACGATGACGTTGAGTACGATAGGTGGATTTTATGAAGGTCAATTAATTGGTCCAGCTTACAATGCTGATTATGTTCTTGCAAAAACTGAAAATACTGATTCTGAAACTCAGGTAGAAGAAGATAATTGGGTGGCTGCAATTGAATGGGCGGAAGATAATTACGGACCAGACGTAAGCTCAACATCGCTTGGATATATAAATTTTGACGATGGAACAGGTTATTCTGCTTCTGAGTTAGACGGAAACACATCAATCATAACAATAGCGGCAGATATTGCTGCAAGTCTTGGAATTATTGTAGTGAACTCGGCTGGGAACTCAGGACCAGGGGCAACAACTATTGGCGCACCTGCGGATGGCGACAGTGTTCTTGCTGTTGGAGCTGTTGACTCAAATGGAATAATAACTGGTTTTAGTTCGCATGGACCTACGGGCGATGGCAGAATAAAACCAGAAGTTATGGCAATGGGGTCTGGTGTTTATGTTGCAAGTACATCGGGTAACGAATATACAACGGCAAGTGGAACATCTTTTTCTGGACCTTTAACTGGTGGTGTTGCGGCTTTGCTTGTTGGGGCTGTTCCTTCGGCAAGTAATATGGATATTTTTGAAGCTCTAAAAATGACAGCAAATAATGCCGATAATCCTGACAATCAATATGGTTGGGGAATTATTAATGTCCTTGCGGCTTATAATTATCTACGAAATCCAATTATTTCACATATTCCTCTTAACGATTCAGAAAATTTTGATGGACCTTATACGGTTGTTGCAGATGTGGAAAGCCTTTTTGATATATTAAATAACTCGCCTGTAATGTATTACAGACTCGACAACGGCTCTTGGGAAACAGTAATTATGACTCAACAAAAAAATGGAACATACACTGCTGAAATTCCTGGCAACGGCAACGAAGCAGAATACGACTACTACATAACCGCAGAAAACTCAGAAACAATAGTTTCATTTCCAGAAGATGCGCCGAACTATTATTTAAGTTTTATGGTCAGATTAGATAACACCGCTCCTGAAATTTTACACAATACGATTGATGAATATTACAAAAATCTTTGGGGACAAGTACAAATAATTGCTCAAATAACAGACAACATGGATATTGACACTGAAAATTCTTTTGTAGAATGGAAAATAAATGACATTGAGCAAGATAATTTTTATTTTACTTTAAATCAAAACGATATATATAGCGGATATTTTCCTTTTACAGATTTAGATTTAGGTGACAAAATAAGTTACAGAATTAATGTATCTGACAATGCAATTAATACAAATGTTTCGTTATTTCCTGAAAACGGATTTCATAATTTTTTTATTACAGATAAAATAAGTTTCGAACAAAATAAATTCGTTCACAACTGGAATCTTTCGGGAGATAATAATTGGTTTGTTACCGATACAGAATACCAATCTGGAACGTTCTCGGCAAAATCTGGAGATATAGATGACGGACAATCATCAAAAATAACAATAATTTTTAATTGTGATGATGCTGGGACAATATCTTTTTTCAAGAAAGTATCTTGCGAAGACGATTCTAATAGTGATAATTATGATTTTCTGAAATTTTCTATAAACGGAGAAGAACAAAACCGCTGGGACGCTGAGGTTGATTGGTCAATTGAAAATTATTACGTAGATGCTGGAACATATACAATCGAATGGGAATATTCAAAAGACGGCTCTGTCTCTGACGGCGAAGACTGTGCTTGGATTGATAATATTACTTTGCCTATTCAATCAGTAATTTATAATAATATAAACAAAATCAAGCAAGCAAATTATGAAATAAAAATATATCCAAACCCAGCAAACGATATTTTATATTTCGTATTCAACGATAATTTACAACAAAAAGAAATTGAAATATATAATATTAACGGACAAAAATTGTATGAGTTCAAAACAAACAATAATTCGTTTGATATTAATACTTCAAATTATAAACAAGGAATTTATTTTTGTAAAATAAAAAGTGAAAATAGAACAGATATTAAAAAAATTATTATTCAAAAATAATGTATCATTAAGGCAAACGCATCAAAATATTTAAGTGCTGAAAATCAAGGAATTATTATTTTAAAAACATAACAACTAATAACTAACCACTAACAACTAACAACTAATAATCAAGTATGATTTGTTTTTGATGCGTTTGTCCTATAAACATATTAACAAAATAGTTAAAAATAATGAAACCAAAAATTGAAATAAAAGAAAGAGAAGATGAAATTTTTAGTCATATTAGAAATAAATGGTTAAAAAAGACACCCGAAGAGTATGTTAGACAACAGTATTTATGTACTTTGATAAATGATTACAATTATAAACTAAATCAAATAATTGAGGAAGTAAATGTTACTGGAAGAGGTTCAGCACAAGCAAGAGCAGATTTTGTAATTTATAAATCTGCGAAAGATATTGAGCTCGAAAATAATCCTATAATAATTGTTGAATGCAAAGCAGATAATATTGTAATTAGTGAAAAAGATTATTTACAAGGCGAATTATATGCACGGCTTTACAATTCGCCTTTTTTTGTTACGCATAACACAAAGGAAACAAAATTTTGGCGTATTTTAAAAGATAAGTCACCCGGGTATAGAGAAGAAATTGAAAATATACCAAATAATAATGAAAGTAAAAAACGTATTGAAGAACTATTAAATTCTTTAATGACTTTCAAAAAAGGAGAATTTAAAAAAGTATTAAATAAATGTCACGATATTATAAGAGATAATGAAAAATTAGACCCACTTGTAGCATTTGATGAGATTTCTAAAATTTTATTTATGAAAGTCTATGCCGAAAGACATCTGAAATCAGGAGAACATAATGTATTTAGTTTAAAATGGATAAAAGAAGCCGAAAAATATACAGCAAACTTTATAGCAAAGACATTTGATGATACTAAAACTGAATTTGGTAAAAGTATAATTTTTAAAAATAATGAACAAATTAATCTTTCAAACAGAACAATAAAACAAATTATATCAAAATTAGAAAAATATAATTTATCTGCAACTTCTGTGGACACAAAAGGAATGGCTTTTGAGAATTTTTTAAGTGATACATTTCGTGGTAGTCTTGGACAATTTTTTACTCCGCGCCCAGTAGTTGATTTTATGATAAATATGATAAAACCGACTGAAAAGAAAAAAGTTTGTGACCCCGCTTGTGGCTCAGGAGGTTTTTTAATTCAATTTTTTCAAAGAGTTCAAAATATTATCATAGAAAATATTAATGTAAAATATCAAAAAAAAATACAAAGTATTAAAAATGATAAATCATTAAAAGAAGAAGACAAAAAAATACAAATATTAGATATATTCACTAAGCAAAAAGAAGAGACCGAAATTTTAAACCCTAATTCAAAATTACACGAACTTGCAAATAAACTGATTTTTGGAACAGATGCAAATGAAAGAGCTGCAAGAACTGCAAAAATGAATATGATAATGCACGGTGATGGTCATGGAGGTATTTATCATCACGACGGTTTTATAAATGTGGGAAGAATAAAAGAAAATAGTTTTGATATTATTTTAACAAACCCACCATTTGGCATGAAAACAACAGATAAAAATATTTTAAATCTCTTTGAATTACCAAAAAATAAATCAATAACAACACAGGTATTATTTATTGAACGAGCAATAGATTTATTAAAACCCAAAGGAAAACTTGCTATTGTTTTGCCAAACGGAATTTTTAACAATCCAAAAGAAAAAAGAGTTAGAGAATTTGTAGAAAACAGAGGGCAAATTATAGCAACAGTGTCAATTCCAAGAGAGGTTTTTTTATCAAGCAAAGCAGACGTAAATTGCAGTCTATTATTCTTCAAAAAATATACAAGCGAAGAAAAAAATAAATGGAATAAATCATTAAAAACAAATAAACAAATTATTTTGACAAAGCAATCAGAAGAACGGAACTCAATAAATGAAATTTTGAAAGTACGTATATCAAAGAAAGATTATAAAGATAGTTTAAAATTTGACGAGGAAAAAAAAGAACTTAAATATAAACAAAACAAAGCAAAAAAAAGATTAAAAGAATTAAATAAGATAGTTCCTATAAAAAGCAGAATATTATCAAAAAAAGAGTTTGATTATAAAATTTTCCTTGCAGAAGCAGAGTATGCAGGTATTTCTGCAACAGGTAAAAATATCAAAGAAAATGATTTAATAGAAATTTTTAAAGATTATAAAAGTTTCAAGAAAGGAAATAAACCAGCATTTAATAAAGTTACAATAGAACAATTTTCAACGATTTCACGTTGGGACGCAAAAAAATATCTATACAAATTAACAACTAATTATCCTATTAAAGAGCTTGGCAAATATATTTACGAACACTCTGAAAAATTAAAATTATTTGAATATCCAAATGATGATTTTACAATTCTTGGAGTTACAAATTCATCAGGTATTTACAAAAACTTTACTGATAAAGGTAGTGTTTTTAATCAAGCATACAAAAAAGTTTATGTAAATGAAATTGCATACAATCCGTATAGAGTAAATGTAGGTTCAATAGGAATAATTAGAAATGAGTTTCATAATTATTATATCAGCCCAGCTTATGTAATTTTCGGAATAAAAAAAGAATTTGAAAAAATTCTATCTTATGAATATTTATTTTTAGTTCTGTCTTCTAATTGGTATAATCCTGTATTAAAAGCAACAACCTCTGGGTCTGTAAGACAAAATTTAACTTTCGACCTGCTGTCAGAACTTGAAATTCCATTACCAACAATGAGCAAGCAAATGAAGTATGTAGAAAAATGGAACGAAATATTAAGTGAACAAAAAAAAATAGAAAAAAAATTAACAAACTTAAAATTGGAACTTGAAAACGATATAAATAAAAAAATATAGAAAAAGACAGAGTAATTAATAAATTAGAAATGTAACAAGACAAAGTGGTAAAACAAACACATCAAAATATTTAAGTGCTGAAAATCAAGGAATTACTATTTTGAAAACATAACAACTAACAACTAACAACTAACAACTAACAACTAAAAACTAAAAACATAACAACTAACAACTAACAACTAACAACTAACAACTAAAAACTAACAACTAAAAACTAACAACTAAAAACTAAAAACTAACAACTAACAACTAAAAACTAACAACTAACAACTAAAAACTAAAAACTAAAAACTAAAAACTAACAACTAACAACTAAAAACTAACAACTAACAACTAACAACTAATAATCAAGTATGATTTGTTTTTGATGCGTTTGTCCTATTATTATTTTTGATGCGTTTGCCCTACAAAATATTTGTTTAATTTGCAATATTTTCAGCGCGAAAATTCATTTTATAAAATCTTGTTTTTCAAAGAATTAAAATTAAAATGAGAATTGCTGCCATATTATGCCAAAACAACTGATAAAAAAGGAAAAAAAGAACCAACAAAAATAGAAACAATAAATAAACATGATTTACAAAAATATGTTAATCTTGTTTATGATAATCCACAAGCTCATAGACCTTATGCACTTGGCATTTTGTTAATTGATATAGACGAAAACACTAATAATGTAACTTCATTAGAACCTGAACAAATTTATGAAAAAGATTTTGCTAAATTGATTGATAATAAATTATCAATTAAAAATGTTTTTAATGAAATAGAAAATTTTAAAATATATTATACAAATAAAAAAATATAATGAAAATACATCATGAGAAACAAATTTAAAGGTTTTAAAAAAATAGTTTTAAGATAAAAATATGGCATCATTACAAAAAACATACAGCAAAGAAAAATTAAATGGACAAATTTATACACCTAATTTTATTGTCAATAAAATCCTTGATAATGTTGGTTATAATACCAAAGATATACTCTGTAAAAAAATATTAGACCCTGCATGTGGAGATGGACAGTTTTTAATTCCAATCGCAAAGCGAATTATAAAATTTTCAACAAAAGAACAATTACAAAAAAATTTAACTAAAATAGCTGGTTGGGATATTGATAAAAAAGCTTTAAAAACTGCAAAAAATAGATTAGATAAATTAATTGAAAAATTTAATATCAAAATTAAATGGAATTTACAATGTAAAAATTCTATTTTTGAAACAAAAGAAAATAATTTATTCATAAATGAAAAACCAGAAACTTTTGATTATATAGTTGGCAATCCTCCGTATATTAGAATTCAACATTTGCAAAAAGAACAACGTATTTATATACAACAAAAATATAAATTCTGTAAAACTGGCTCAACTGATATATATATAGCATTTTTTGAACTTGCATATAATTTATTAAAAAATACCGGAGTATGCGGATTTATAACTCCTAATACATATTTTAATACAGAAACAGCAAAGGAAATAAGATGTTTTTTTGAGAAAGAACAAAATATTATTTCAATAACTAATTATGGAACTATACAATTGTTTGAAAATGCAACGACCTACAGTGCAATAACAATTTTTTCTAAAAATAAATATAACAATTTTTTATTTCAAGAAGCTAAATCTAAATATGATTTTAAAGAACGTAAAATTAATTTTTCAGAAATTAAAGACACTAAATTTTGGCAACTCTCTTATAATAAGTTAAATATAAAAAATGGTAAAAGACTTGGCGACATTTGTAATATACATGTAGGTTTGACTACCCTTGCTGATAAAGCTTATATATTCACTGTGATAAATAAAAATAAAAAAACATTCACTGTTAAAACAAATTTGAAAGGAGTTATTAAAGTTGAAAAAGATATTTTAAAACCAATAATTAAAGCATCTACATTAAAAAATGGAAACGAAACAATAACAAAATATATACTTTTTCCTTATGAAAAACAAGATGTCAGAAATAAAATAATACCTGAAAAAAAATTGGAAAAAGAATTTCCTCTTGCATACAAATATTTATTGTCTGTAAAAGATGAATTAAATAAACGAGATAATGGAAAGTCTAATTCTGTTGCATGGTATGCTTTTGGTCGCACACAAAGTCTTAATACAAGTTTTGGAGAAAAAATACTTTTTTCACCAATGAATAAAAAACCAAATTTTATACATGTTAAAAATGAAGACACAACTTTTTATTCAGGATATTGTATAAAATATAGAAATAATTATGATAAATTATTGAAACAATTAAATTCAAAACGCATGGAAAATTTCATTAAAATATCAAGCCGTGATTTTCGTGGTGGTTGGAAAGCCTATAATAAAAAAATTGTTCAAGAATTTGTCATAGAAACAACATGAAAAATGCACACAACATTTTCTTGCTCTTTATTTGCTTTTTCATTGTGCGGAAATTGTACAGGATGCGTTGATTGATTGACAATTTACTTTCAATTTTACGTTGTACAAAAAAAGCAAACGATGGCAAGAAGTTACCGATATGTGCAATTAGCCCAATTTGTCTTTTATATACTTTATTATGTATATTACAAAAAGAAATCTAATATATTATTTTCTTATTTATTCTGTATTACATTTGTAATCAAGGAGTTATAATTTCAACAAAATCAGTTATAATTAGAAATTTTTAAGTATTGTATTACAATA
This sequence comes from Bacteroidales bacterium, assembly GCA_029934515.1. Classification (GTDB taxonomy): domain Bacteria; phylum Bacteroidota; class Bacteroidia; order Bacteroidales; family JAADGE01; genus JAOZMB01. The sequence continues at coordinate 10,052 of JAOZMB010000054.1, read as the reverse complement.
TAGAATTTTTGTATAATACATAAGCACAGATATGTGCGTAACTAAAATAAAAAAATGAAATTAAAAAAAAAATTTGTATATATACAATATTAATAAATCTAATATTTAAAGTTATGTTAAACTACCAAAAAATTAAAAATTTAATCCTTCATATTGTCGTTTCTTGTCAAAACGAAAAAGACGGTATAACACTGTTCAAATTAGCTAAAATATTGTATTTCATTGATTTTGGATATTTTGCACAGAATAATCAGTCAATAAGCGGAATTGATTATTTAAAATTTCAATATGGTCCTGTTCCTCGTGGTTTAAGAGATTACATTAAACTTTTGGAAAGCGAAAATTTATTAGAAAGAAAGACATATATTACAGATGATACTGAAAAAGAAGTTTTAATTACTCAAACTGGAAAATATCTTAATAAAACGAGATTTTCTAATAACGAGATTGAAACAATAAATAATACAATAAAAGGTGCAAAAGGATTAAGTTCTCGACAATTGTCAACAGAAACGCATTATCATCAATCATGGATAACTACTTTTACTGGTGAAATAATAGATTATGAAAAAGCAAAATATTGTGTTTTTGAATGGTTAAATTATTATCGGGATATGAATAAAAATGATTATTATGAAATCAAGAAAATACAAAAAATATTTAAAGATAAAGAAGTTACAAATTTACTTTCAACAATTCAAACATTATAAATATGTCGGTATCATTTTTTGGAACAAATAATTTTCTAAATAACATTAAGCAACTTTGTAAAAAAAAGAAAGACAATTATTATACAGTCAATAAAGATATTTGCACAGAATATGAAAATAATTATATAACATCAGACCATGGAATTGAAAAAATATTAAAAATAAATAAGTTTAATACATTATATTTTTCACCTAAAAAAATCCGAATTATAGACCACAGGAATGGTTTTTTGGGTGGAACATGCGGACTTTATAATCGCAAGTTATTTTTTAATGGGAACATAGATTTACACGATAAAGATTTCAAATTACGAAACTTTATAGAAAAATTTAATATCGAAATTATAAATTTGCAGGATGATTTTTTATACGATGGAGGAAGTATATTATTTGTTAAAAATGATTAATAATTAAAGTTTTGGAGTTGTTAACTTATTGATATATAGTTTATTTCTTTTAAATTTAAGTTTGTTTTATTTTATGGTAAACGCATCAAAAACATAACATATTGATAATCAAATATGATGTGTTTGTCATAAATAATCATTAAAAATATTTTTTAAACCAAAATTTTAATTACATTCGTGCATTTTTTTATTTTTAATAAAACAATAATGGAAGATGACTTTTTTTTCAAAAAAAATAAAATCAGAATTATTTAAAGCACTAAAAAAAGAACCAAATGCTTTTAGAAAAGAAGATAGAATAGAATTTCTAAATGAAATTTGGTATTTAAGAGCTATGCCCTCCAAAGATATCAGGTATAAAAATGCACTTGAAGATATTATCCAACATACAATTAACAATGATGATTGGAACATTGATTATTTATTCATTGACAGATTAAATTTATTTGAAAATGATAAAAAATTTTCAAAATTTCTTGAAACAATAGTCAATCCAAAATATAGAGAGAACGAAGATGAAATTATAAAATTTGTTTTATTAATTAATTCATATATAGAAAAAGAAAATTACATATTATCTGTATCTGGATATGATGAAAACGATTATTCAATTTATTCAATTCAAACAAAAACAGATGACAAAATCCCAATTGATTTACGTCAAAATAAAATACATTTTTATGTTATCATATATATACATGAACTTGAACTTTTATTAAATGACGAATCTAAAAAAAAACCTTTATTTGTATTAGGTCATAATGCTGGTTGGAATGATTTTGGTTTTTGGACAGAATTTTCTCTTTCTTATTATGGAAATGATAACTTGAAATATGATATTGGACAAATAAAAATTACAGATGGGAAGACAACTAATACCACAGAAATAATTCCAGATAGTTTTACATACTTAACAGATAATTTTTGTTCATTAGGACAAAGTTTTAAGTTTTATAAAAACTTAAAAAATGTCGCAGGTAAAAATTTTGAAAGTATTTTATACGCTATAAAAGATGCAGCATTCTTTCCTGACATATATGATAAATTTGAGAAAAATAATATTTTTAGAACTTCACTTTTAAGAAGTGATGAAGCAGAGCGTCTATCACGAGAAGTAAGACATAAAATATACGGTTATGATTTAACAAACCTATATAATTTTAAATATTTTTTTCATCCTATCTTCTTTAACAATTTTGTTGAAGTTGATTTTAATTTTACTAATGATGATGAATTACATAATAGGATTTATGCTATTATTGGAAAAAATGGAACAGGAAAAACACAATTAATAACAAGTTTACCTAGTAAAATATCACAAAAAAAAGATACTTATTTTAGTCCAAAAACACCTTTGTTTAGTAAGATTATAGCTGTATCGTATAGTATTTTCGATGATTTTGAAATCCCTCAAAAAAATTCTTCATTTAATTATGTTTATTGTGGTTTGTATAATATTCAAGAAACAAAAAAGAATTACTTACACATGAACAACAAGTTTTGCAATTTCATAAAGCTGTAAAACGAATTAAACTGCTTGATAGAACAGAAGAATGGAAAAAAAACATCGAATATTTTGTTGATGCCGAAATCTTAAAAGAGATTTTCAAGGAATACAATGATATTGAGATTGACAACTTGAAAGATACTAAGATTGACGACTTGGATATTAATGAAGATATAACAAAAAATTTTATAACAATAAATAAAAAATTAAGTTCTGGTCAAAATATAATTCTACATCTAATTTCAAAGATAGTTGCAAATATTAGATTTGATAGTTTAATACTTTTTGATGAACCTGAAACTCATTTACATCCAAATGCAATTTCTCAACTAATAAATACAATATATGAATTAGTCTATAAATTTCAATCTTATTGTATTATTACGACACATTCACCTCTGGTAATACAAGAAATTTTCGCAAAAAATGTTTATGTTATTGAAAAACATGAAAATATACTGAGCATTAGAAAAATTGGAATTGAAACATTTGGTGAAAACCTTACAATTCTAACAGAAGAAGTTTTTGGAAATAAAGAGATTGAAAAACAATACAAAAAGATTATTGACAAACTCGTTCTATTGGGTAAATCTTATTCCGAAATAATATCTAATTTACAGTTAAATGAATTGCCAATTAGTTTAAATGCAAGATTATACATCAAAAGTCAGATAATCAAATGAAAAATATAAAAGCATATAAAAAAGATATTTTTGAATTTCATAAAAAAGTAGTAAGTACAATAAGATTTTCAAAAAAAGACCCTAAATATAAGGTTAAAATAAATAAACTAAATGATAGTGTTGAAAAACAATATGATATTTTTACTGACCATTTTAAAAAGAATAAATTAGAAGATTTAAATAATCAGACATATTCAAAGGTCGAGAAAGAAACTTTACTCAAGCTATATCATCCTAAAAGAAAAGTTATTCAGGAGCTAAAAATTTATTTAACAACAGATGAAAAAAATAGAATTATCAATACTTGTCAAAACTGCACTATTGGTGAAGTAGGTTCATTAGACCATTTTATCCCAAAGACTGAATTTCCAGAATATGTAGTAAATCCAAAAAACCTATTTCCATGTTGCAACAAATGTAATAATTTTAAAAGCACAGCATGGCGAAAAGACAATAAACGAATATTCTTAAACTTATACCTTGATGAATTACCGAAAGAACAATATTTATTTGTTGATATTAATGTAAACCATGATGATATTGACTTAACTTATATCTTAAAAAACACTCACAATATTGATTTAGAGTTGTTTGATTTAATTGAAAATCATTATGAGAAATTGCATTTATTCAAACGATTTAAAGAAAATAGTGATGCAATAATTTCAGAAATTATTTATAATATAAATAGTCATTTAAAATTTAAATTTTCAATTAGTCAAATAAAAGAAGTTATTAAAGAAGACTGTGACAAAAAGAAAAAAGTGTTTGGACATAATTATTGGAAATTAATTTTAGAATTGTCATTAATTAACAATGACGACTTTATGAATAGATTTAAAAAAGTCCATAACAGTGTTTTAAAAACATAACATATTAATAACAAATATGATTTATTTTTGATGCGTTTGCCATAGTAAAAAAATATTTATATCTTTTTACTTTAACAATTAAAACAAAAAAAGATGTCAGAGTTTGGAAATAATGAACATAAAATATATCAAGGCGATGCTATTAAAGTCCTACAAAATAAAATAAAAAATAATAGTATTGATTTGATATTTGTAGACCCACCATACAATATTGGAAAAGATTTTAATGGCAGAAAAGACAAATGGAAAACAGATGAAGATTATTTAAACTGGTGCTATACTTGGATAGACTTATTATTAAAAAAACTTAAAAAAACTGGTAGCCTTTACATAATGACATCTACACAGTTTATTCCAAATTTTGATATTTATTTAAGAAATAAAATAGAAATATTATCAAGAATTGTTTGGTCGTATGATAGTTCGGGTGTGCAAGCAAAAAAATATTATGGCTCAATGTATGAACCAATACTATTCTGTGTAAAAGATAAAAATAATTATACTTTCAACTCTGACGAAATATTAGTTGAAGCCAAAACAGGTTCTAAAAGAAAATTAATTGACTATCGGAAAAATCCACCACAACCTTATAATACTAAAAAAGTGCCAGGAAATGTTTGGGATTATCCAAGAGTAAGATACCGAATGGCAGAATATGAAAATCATCCAACACAAAAACCAACAAAACTTTTAGAACGAATAATAAAGGCAAGTTCAAAAAAGGGCGATACTATTTTAGACCCATTTTCAGGAACTTTTACAACCTCTTATGTTGCAAAGAAACTTAACCGTAAAAGTATTGGAATAGAAATAGATGAGGATTATTCTAAAATTGGAGTAAGAAGAGTTTTAGAACAATTTAAGTTAAATGGCGAAGACCTGCGTCCAGAACCCAAAACCTACCAAATTAAAAAAATAAAACAACAAACAATTTTTGAAGCAAAAATATAAAATATGAATCATAATTTCACAAATACAATTAAAAAGGTTTTAAAAAGCTATTTCGGAGAAAATTACGAACAAATTTTCAAAAATAGTGAGTTAATACAATACTTGAATATTAAAACAGTATCTGCAAATAGAGGGTCAAAATCAAGAGGAAGTTTTGCAAATATTTACGCAATATATGTTTTGGTTGAAGACTATATTAATAATGAATTTCACAAAAAAGGGAAATATTCTAAATACGAAGGTGCAATATATTCTGAACTTATTAAAAGGAAAAGAGAGCTACCATTTGGTGCAAAATTGCAAAACCACGCATTAAACCATAGAATGAACCAAGAGTTCAAAAAATATTTTACTACTTGTGATTATATACCGATTATTAGAGTAATTGAAACTAAAAGATATTGGATAAATGAAAATTTACTAATTGTTTCTGCAAATAAAGAAAAATTTAATATTGCAAAAGCTACTATTAAAATCATTAACAAATATATAGAAACAAAGAAAAATGCTTTTGATAGTTTTATAAAAACGAGTAAAGAATTTAAAACGATTGAAAGTGAACAACCAAAGAAAGTAAAAGAGTTTATTTTATCGCTAATTGAACCAAATATTGATGCTCGGATTTTTGAAATTGTAAGTTACTCAATACTTAAAAATGATTATAAAGAACAAAGCATCTTTTTTGGATTTACTATTGATACTGTTGAAGAGGAAAATTTAAAATTATATAAGACGGGAAGGACAAATGCTAATGATGGAGGAATTGATTTTGTAATGAAGCCACTTGGTCGTTTTTTTCAAGTTACAGAAACAACAGATGTTAAAAAATATTTTTTAGATATTGATAAACTTGAAAAATTCCCTGTAACTTTTGTTGTAAAATCAAAAATTCCAATTAGTGAATTATATCAAAGTATCAAAGATGGTGCAATTGAACAATACAAAGTTGATAAAGTTGTTGAAAAATATATGGATTGCATCGAAGAAATAATTAATATTGACAGTTTAAAACAATCAATAGACAAAGTTGAAAAGAAAAATAATCTCGGAAATGTTTTATCTGAAATTATCAAACAAAGTAAAGTCGAATTTAACTATGAAGATTAGGTAAATAATTAATAAAAATAGATAAAATGGACACTGGTTCAGTTTAAGTATTGTATTACAATATAGAATTTTTGTATAATACACTAGCACAGATATTGTGCGTAACTAAAATTAAAAATATTAGAAATAGAAAAACAACTTCATACAATTTATGAAAAAACAAAACTATTTCGTAAAGATATAATCTTATTTAAAGAACAAATTAATAGACTAATAAATAATATTATGAAAGAAATAAAAATACGTATAGATGACATGCTTATTGACACATTTGGATATTCTTTAATAGAAACCAAACTACAAGATTTTGTATCAATATTGCTTGTTAAATTTTCAGCAATGGAAATTTTAAAAGATTTAGAAAACATAGATATTGCAAATGACCCAGAATGGTTAAATGCAAGAGACTTAGCATGGGAGCAAGAAAAAAATAAATATTTAAAATCCATAACTGTATAAATATGAACAATTTAGACTTTGTTATAGATACAAATATTTTGATGAGTCTTCTTATAAGTGGAAAATCAAGCTATAAACCATTGTTAAAATGTTATAATTTCTACTTGCCAGAATTTGGTCTATCAGAAATAGATAAATATCAACATATTATCTTTGACAAAACAAAATTGGAAAAAGATAATTTGATTAATTTTAGTTACTTTTTATTCTCTGAAATAACAATTTTGCCAAATTATATTTTTGATAGCGAAATACTTAATGAAGCAGTAAAATTAACAAAAAAAATTGATATAAAAGACGTAACATTTATAGCATTATCAATGCAACTTAATGTCCCATTGATAACGAGAGATAAAAAATTAGTAAAAGGAATGAAAAAAATGAAATATAAAAACATTATTTTATTCAAAGAATTTTTACAAAATGTTTATTTATAGCATGATAAAAAAAAGTTTTTAACATTGTGCTTGTTGTCAGTGCTTTGCGATTTTTCGCTTCGCTCAAAACCGCAAAGCAAACCACACAAACCACCGCCACCAGCACATATCCGTTAGGGATAATAACCTAATTTGTTTAATACATAAAAAACTTGAAAATAATACTAAAATTATATGAGATTAACAGATACTTTTATAATAAAAGATACAATTATTGAAAATAAACATGAATGTTTATGGTCATATTTTAGAACTAAAACTAATAGACAATGGCGAATTATAAACCAAGTTCATTTAGAGCAGACGCATCAAAATATTTAAGTGCTGACAATCAATGAATTACTATTTTGAAAATAGCGAGTTTTAATGATTTTAAAAACATATCAACTAAAAACTAAAAATTAAGAACTAAAAACTATATAATAAGAACAATGAAAATAAATAATATACGATTTGAAAACTTTAAATGTTTCAAAAAACTTGACTTAGAATTAGGTAGAGTAACACTGCTGACAGGTGCTAATAGTAGTGGAAAAAGCTCTGTAATTTATGGAATATTAGGTGCTTTACAGTCAGGAGAATTTCCTTTGCAATTTTCACCAAATGGAAAATATGTGGAAATGGGTGACTTTCAAGAACTCTCCAATAATCATGATAAATCAAATATAATTAAAATAGGTTTTGATATAGGCGGTAACGACAAAGTTGAAGTTAATACTTTTTGGGAAATTGATAAGATTAGAAAATTACCTAAACTTAACTCTTTTACAGCCAAAACAGATTTTTATACATTAGTATTAAAAAAAGAAAAAAAATACAAACTGAAATTTGAATACTTCTCAGAAAAAGACCCAATGAAAAAAATTAGGACAAGTGAATTTACGTCCAAATTAATGGAGTTTATTTCTGAAATGATGAAAGAAAATGGTGTAGATAGTAAAGTTTTAGGAAAAGATATTAAAAAAGAAATGAAACCTTATGTAGAATTAGAGTTCAAAGATTTTTCAGAAATGCGAAAGCATATTTTCGAAAAAGGTGGAGTTGCGTTAGGTCAAATTTTCCAAGAAATAATGAAAAATTTTAAAAATATAGACAAAGAAATAAATTATATCAGCTCTTTCCGATTACATCCAGATAGAACTTATTATGAACAATCAAAAACAAATTTTAAAATAGGAAAATTTGGAGAGAGATATACAGACCAATTAATTCAATGGCAAACTAAAAAATCAAAAAAATATAAGGAACTAATTAGTCATTTAAATAAACTTGAATTAGTAAACGAAATAAAAGCAAAAAGATTAGAAGGAGGAAGATATGAATTACTGGTAAAACCAAAAAATGAAGGAGTTTTAAGTTCTCTTGCTGATGTTGGCTTTGGAATAAGTCAGTTTTTACCAATCTTAATTGCAGATTTACAACTTTCAGATTCATCTACTCTTTTTGTTTCTCAGCCTGAAATTCATTTACATCCAAGCATCCAAGCCAATTTTGCTGATTATCTTATTAATCAAATAAAAAAAACTAATAAGTCATATATAATTGAAACCCATAGTGAATATTTAATAAATAGATTAAGACTTGCTATTGTTAAAAAAGAATCAGAAAAAAAAGATATTAAATCATATTTTTTCCTAAATAATGGTATTGATGTTACAAGTTATGAGTTGGATTTTACCGAAACTGGTCAAATTAAAAATGCACCAGAGGATTTCTTTAAAACATATATGATGGACGTAATGGAAATCGCTTTAAATTCTTTTGAGTAATGAAAGATATATTTATAAACATAAATCTAAAAAATTTAATATAAACCCAAAATTATCATTATGTACAAATATTTTATTCGTAGAATCCTTTTTATGTTTTCGCCAGAAACGGCACATAAAATAACATTTTTTATATTGAAAATATTATCAAAAATACCTGGTATTGCGTTTTTGTTAAAAAGTTTGTTTAAAATAAAGAGAAATGAAAAAACAGTTTTTGGAATAACATTTCCTAATCCCGTTGGGCTTGCTGCTGGTTTGGATAAAGACGCAGAGGTATTTGATATGCTTGGTTATTTCGGTTTTGGTTTTGTGGAGATAGGAACAGTTACACCAAAAGCTCAAATTGGTAATTCAAAACCTCGCCTATTTCGTCTAAAAAAAGATAAAGCATTAATAAACAGAATGGGATTCAATAACAAAGGAGTTGATTATACAGTCGAACAGCTTAGAAAACGAAAAAGTAACATTATAATTGGTGGCAATATAGGAAAGAACAAAATTACACCAAACAATGATGCCGTTTCCGATTATAAAAAATGTTTTATAAAATTATATCCTCTTGTAGATTATTTTGTTGTCAATATAAGCTCGCCTAATACTCCCGGTCTCAGAGAGTTACAGGAAAGAGAGCCATTAAAAAATCTATTAGAAGAACTTGTCGCCTTAAATAAAAAAGAAAAAAAAGAAAAACCAATTTTGTTAAAAATAGCTCCAGATTTGAACAACGCACAAATAGACGATGTCCTACAAATAATAAATGAAACAGGAACAAATGGAATCGTAGCAACAAATACAACCATAGAACGAACAAACCTCTCCTACTCAACAGATTATGTTTCGGATATCGGAGCTGGCGGTTTGAGTGGTAAACCAATCAAAAAAAGGTCTCTTGATATTGTAAGATATATAAACAAAAAAACTAACGGAAAACTTCCAATTATTGGTGTCGGAGGAATAATGTCTGCAAAAGATGCCATCGATATGATTGAAGCTGGTGCCGATTTGGTTCAAATTTATACTGGATTTATATATGAAGGTACAGCCTTGATAAAAAAAATAAATCGCTTAGTAAATTACGAATTATGAATTACGAATTACGAATTGGTTTACACCTGATAATAAGTATTTTACAAAAAATAAATCGCTT
>JAOZMB010000160.1 GCA_029934515.1 Bacteroidales bacterium | reverse complement strand
GCAAAAACTAATTTATACAGAATAATAATTTATTATTTAATGATTACTAAATAAATAAATAATTTTATTGAAAATAAATGCTTCAAAAAAGAATATAAATATAATTTTACATGTTGTGCAAACAATAAATTAAGAGTTATTCAGTTATCTTGTTAGTTATTAATGCAACCTTTGAAATAATAGTTTATCTTATATATGCTTATAACAAATAATTTGGCGAGGATATTACTGTAAGTATAAGTATAATAATATTTTTAATCTTTACTAATTTAATTTTATTCTAATGAAAAATCTTATTAAAATTTTGGGTTTACTTGCAATTTTTGGTATGTTTATCATTCAATCATGTGAGAAGACTGATTTACAACCAGATGAGCAATCGGCAGAAGATGAAGCAAGAGCGGAGTACATTGTAGGTGATGCTTTTGCACTTGCAAACGGAGCCGCAGGAGGAGATAATGGTGGCGGTGGAAAATTATCACTTGATAGCACTGATTGTCCTGTTATTGCGATAACTGGATTTTTTCCTAACAGAACAATGACTCTAACTTTTGACAGTTGTGAATATAAAGGTGCGACTCGTGATGGTGTGATTAATGTTGAGTTTGTGCGTCAGCAGGATTCGTCTCAGCATTATGCAAGTATGGCAATAAGTTTTACTGAGTATTATATTGACGGTATTAATGTTGAGGGTAATATTGTAGTTGCTGTTGGCGGGAATGACTCTGTTCCTTCATTTACAATTACACAAACCGATATAGTTCTTACTTTTCCTGATAACAGAACAATACAACGTAATTCTGTGCAGGAATTTTCAATGGAAGAAGGTTTTGTTACACCAGAAGGCGATGATGATGTTTTTGTAATAAACGGAACAAGCAACAGCGTAAACAGAGATTCTGTAAGTTATTCTTCTGTACAAGCTGATGTAAGATACGAACGAGCTTGCGGAAATATCCCTGTATCAGGAACAACCACAATTACAAGCGATGATAATATTACTACTATTAATTTTGGCGAAGGAGATTGTGATAATATTATAGTTGTAACAGCGAACGGAATAACTAAAACTATAACACTTGATTAAAATAAATTTGTGTTATAATAATCAAAATTTTACTATTGTACCATGTTTTATTAATGTGGTACAATAAAATAATTTTATTATTAATTAAATTATCTATCCAATGGCTTTACCAAGTATATTCCGACTTCCTCAAAATAATACCTTCAATTATATACCAATTTATTACGATAAAGACAAAGAAGCTATGCAGGAGCGATTAATGAAATATGGCGGAACTGCTGAAGAAGAAAAAATAAATGACGAAGAGAAAGTAAATGAAATAAAAGAATACAAACCAGACATAAGAGGAAAATTTAAGAGTAGTTTATCTGGAACTGGTTCTTTTTATAATTATCAGAAAAGGACCTCAAATATTCGTTTGCTTGTTCTTATTGGTTTTTTCTCTTTTATTGCATATTATTTATTTAAAAATCAAGATATTATTTCTTTGATGTTCAACGCATTGATAAAAAAATAATAGTAACTCCGTGTTTAATATTACGCAGATAAGTGTAACACAAAATACGGAGTCTAACAGACAAAGTTCAAAGATAATATTGTTTTTTATAAAATATTTTTACTTTTGTAAAAAAAAATATGATAAATACAGGAAAAGTAATAAAATCAACTGGAAGTTGGTATTATGTTAAAAGCAAAGGCTCGATTATAAAATGTAAGCTGAAAGGAAAGTTTAAGCTCAGAGGTTTACGTACAACAAACCCAGTAGCTGTTGGCGATAATGTTGATTTTATAATCAAAAAAAAAGAAAGAGCTGGATTAATAAACAATATTCACGAGAGAAAAAATGCGATTATTAGACGCTCAACAAATCTGTCGCGATACGCACATACTATTGCCGTAAATATAGATACGGCTTTTTTGATTGTTACATTAAAATTTCCTAAAACATATCCACTATTTATAGATAGATTTCTTGTTGCTGCCGAGAAGTTTAATATCCCTTCTGTAATTATTTTTAATAAAATTGATTTACATTCCGAAAAAGATAAAAAAGAACTTATTTATTTAAAATCTGTTTATGAAAACATTGGTTATAAATGTGTTGATATATCAGTTAAAAATAACATAAATATAGGCAAAGTCTCAAAACTAATAAAAGGCAAAACTATATTAATTTCAGGAAACTCTGGAGTCGGAAAATCAAGTTTATTGAACAAACTACAAACAGGATTGAACATAAAAACCAGTAAAGTATCGGCATTCCACGAACAAGGAAAACATACTACAACTTTTGCCGAAATGTTTGATATTGCTGGAGGAATGCTTATTGACACACCTGGTATAAAAGGTTTCGGACTAACAGACATACAGAATGAAAAACTCTCACATTATTATCCAGAAATGAACAGATTAAGAAAAAAATGTAGATTTAATAACTGTACGCATACACACGAACCAGATTGTGAGATAAAAAAATCAGTAAATAAAGGTATTGTTAACAAATTAAGATATAACAATTATATCAGCATACTTAACGATGATACAGGCAAATATCGAGAAGATGCTTACAGATAAATAAAAACAATATTTTGTAAATATTATATTATAACTTTAAAAAATTTTATATGAACGGAGAAAAAATAAGAATGGTTGAAGGCAAATTAAATGTTCCAAATAATCCAATTATACCTTTTATTATTGGAGATGGGATAGGTCCTGATATTTGGAATTCAGCAGTAAAAGTTTTCGAAGCAGCTGTTGAGAAAGCTTACAAGGGAAGACGTAAAATAGAATGGAAAGAAGTACTCGCAGGAGAGAATGCCTTTAACAAAACGGGTGAATGGTTGCCCAAAGAAACGATAGAAGTATTTAAGGAATATCTCGTTGGAATCAAAGGACCTTTGACGACCCCAATAGGTGGAGGAATTCGTTCTCTAAACGTAGCTTTGCGTCAGATGCTTGATTTATATGTTTGTTTACGTCCAGTAAAATATGTAAACGGTGTACCATCGCCAGTGAAAAAACCAGAAGAAGTTGATATGGTTATTTTTCGCGAAAATACAGAAGATATTTATGCTGGAATAGAATGGGCGGCAGGAAGCGATGAGGTTAAAAAAGTTATATCTTTTATACAAAAAGATATGAACGTAAAAAATATTCGTTTCCCTGAAACATCAGCAATAGGAATAAAACCAATATCAGAAGAAGGTTCAAAACGTCTTGCAAAAGCGGCAATAGAATATGCTCTCGAAGAAAAACGCAGTTCAATTACTTTCGTTCATAAAGGGAACATTATGAAGTTCACAGAAGGAGCGTTTAAAAATTGGGGATACGAAGCAGGAACAACACAATACAGAGATAAAGTTGTTACTCAAAGAGAAAGTTGGATTATTGGAAACAAAGACGCAAATCCAGAACTTACAATAGAAGAAAATGCTAAAATGGTGGAACCTGGATATACGCTAATGACAATCGAACAACAAGCCGTATTAAGAAAAGAAGTAAAAACAACGCTGAAACTTATGCCTACGCATGGAAACGGTAAATACAAAAAAATGCTACTTCTAAAAGATACAATTGCTGATATTACTCTACAACAAGTACTTACAAGAGCTTCTGAATTTGATGTAATAGCTACAATGAATCTTAACGGTGATTATTTATCCGATGCACTTGCTGCTCAAATAGGAGGAATAGGAATTGCACCAGGAGCGAATATTAATTATATAACTGGTCATGCTATTTTTGAGGCAACTCATGGAACAGCGCCAAAATATGCAAACAAAGACCAAGTAAATCCCGGTTCTGTAATTTTATCTGGAGCTATGATGTTTAAGTATTTCGGATGGACTGAGGCACACGATTTAATCTGGAAAGGTATTGAAAAAGCAGTAGCAAACAAGAGAGTTACATACGATTTTCATAGAATGATGACAAACGCTGTAAGATTAAAATGCTCTGAATTCGGACAAGAAATTATTAGCAATATGTAGATGTTTTGTAAAAATTTTAACTATATTACAATATTGTAATATAGTTAAAATTTAAATTTATAGAATAAAAATACTGATATTTTTTACAATTCCGAAATGTAAACCTTTTCGGCTTTATAAACTTTAACTTTATGGACGCACAATAATTTAGAGCATAAGAACTAAAAACTAAAAACTAACAAATAGAAACTAACAACTAACAACTAACAACTATATTTGATTTATCATCTGGATGAAACCAATTTATTTTTTTATCTCGTTTAAACCATGTTATTTGTCGTTTAGCATATCTTCGTGAATTTCTTTTAATCAATCTGACAGCTTCGTCAAGAGAATATTTTTTTTCAAAATAAGGAAAGAGTTCTTTATAACCGACAGTATTAAGAGAATTTAATTTGCAGGCAGAACGAAATTTTGATGCCTCCTCAACGAGTCCAGATTTAATCATAATATCGACACGTTTATTTATTCTTTTATAAAGCTCTTCGCGTTCGCGTTTTAGTCCTATTTTTATTATATCAAAATTTCTTTTTTTTATAATATTTTTACGAAACGATGTATAAGTTTTTCCTGTCTGCAAACATATTTCAAGAGCTTTAATAATTCGTTTTGAATTTTGCAGGTCAACGATTTTGTAATATTCAAGGTCTAAATTTTTTAAATCAAAACGCAAACTTGCAATACCTTCTTTTTCGTATTTATTTATTAAATTTTTTCTAAGCTCAGGAATAGCGTCTGGAAGATTATCAATGCCTTTGCATACTGCATCTATATACATTCCAGAACCGCCAACAAGAATAGCTGTATTTTTATTTTTAAAGATATTATTTAGAATATCAAGAACTTCTGATTCATATTTTCCTGCGCTGTAATAATCATAAATAGATTTATTTTGAATCATAAAATGTTTAACAGATAAAAGTTGAGAAACAGAAGGAACAGCTGTTCCGATACTTAGTTCTTTATAAATCTGGCGAGAATCGGCAGAAATTATTACAGTATTAAACATACGGGCAAGTTCGATGCTAAGTTTAGTTTTCCCGACTCCTGTTGCGCCTAATATTACTATAAGTTTTTTTTGCATTGATGGTTTTATTATTTTGCTTAAAAAATAACTTTATGGTTTGTAAACCAATTCGTAATTTCCTAATTATATGGAATCTTCTGTGCTTTTAGGATATTTTTATAACTTCCAATATCTATACAAAAAGAAGAATTATGTATATAAGCAGATATTTTATAATTTTTGGCAATTCTCAAATAGGTATCAATAATTGAGAACTTTCCTGTTTCTGTTATAAGTTCAAAAATTTTATTGTTTATAACATGGATACCACTAAAAGCAAACGCATTTAATTTACTATTTGTATTGCGTGCAATTTTCTTTTCGCCTGTTGAAATATTTTGCCATTGGCAGAGATAATTTTTTTTATCAAATAGAAGTTGCCTTGATGATTTAATATTTTGTACAGCGAGAGTTACTAATGAGTTATTTTTTTTATGAAAATTTATTAGATTATTAATATTAATATCCGAAAAAATATCAACATTATAAACAATAAAATCCTCATTATCAGAGGATAGGTATTTTGCAGCTTTATAAAGTCCACCGCCTGTTTCGAGGAGCATATTACTTTCGTCTGAGATATAAATATTTGAATTAAAATTTCTGTTATCTTTCAGAAAGTCTATTATTTGTTCTGAAAAATGATGAACATTAATAACGAAATCGCAAATTCCAGCTTTTTTAAGTTTATTTATAACAAGTTCGAGCATTGTAATTCCGTTAATTTCTACAAGTGCTTTTGGCTTTTTGTTTGTCAGAGGTCTTAGTCTTGTACCCAGACCAGCCGCAAATATCATTGCTTTCATTGAATTTTTGTATTAAAAAAATGCCAAAGTTACTGTATATTTTTAAATATAAAAACAGTATGTTTGGATTAAATTATTTTTTTAAGATTACTAAGTAAATTACGAATTATAAATTATGAATTACGAATTGGTTTACACCTGA
>JAOZMB010000159.1:3839-6064 GCA_029934515.1 Bacteroidales bacterium | reverse complement strand
ATTCTTTTTTAACAACCAAACTTTTTTTAAAGTTTCTTTTAGAACTAAGCTTTTTTCGACATTTTTACATATCTCTTAAAAGCGACTGCAAATAAAAACTATTCTTTTTTTTTAAGTTTCTTTTAGAACTAAACTTTTTTCGACATTTTTTACATATCTCTTAAAAGCGGTTGCAAATAAAAACTATTCTTTTTTAACAACCAAACTTTTTTTAAAGTTTTTTTAGAACTAAGCTTTTTTCGACATTTTTATGTATCTCTCAAAAGCGACTGCAAATAAAAACTATTCTTTTTTAACAACCAAACTTTTTTTAAAGTTTCTTTTAGAACTAAGCTTTTTTCGACATTTTTACATATCTCTTAAAAGCGACTGCAAATAAAAACTATTCTTTTTTTTTAAGTTTCTTTTAGAACTAAACTTTTTTCGACATTTTTTACATATCTCTTAAAAGCGGTTGCAAATAAAAACTATTCTTTTTTAACAACCAAACTTTTTTAAAGTTTTTTTGATATTGTTACAAAGTGGTAGTTTTTATTCCGAAGTTGATTAGTATTTTTTTATCTTTGTCTAATGAAAAATTATAGCGTGAGATGTCTTTTTTATACAAATTCATTTTTACATTTGTCGAAAATATTGAAAAGAATATTTATACAAGATTTTATAAATATTTTTACAAATAAAAAAAGGAGCCGAGGCTCCCTTTTTCATAAAAAAATCATTTTTAGAATATATTTATTCTTTTACGATTTTGAATGTTAGTACATTATTACCTGTTTTCATTTTCACAAAATAAATTCCAGTTGCATTGTTTGAAATATCAATTTCATTTTTGCTGTCTTTTATCATTTTGTTAAGAATTATTTTACCTGTAATATCACTTATTGTGATTTCGTATTCTTTATCAGTAGCTATTGTAAATAATCCTGTCGATGGGTTAGGATAAATATCTATACCATATTTTGCAAGTTCATCAACAGAATTTGTAACAACTAATGTAGCGACTTCACTTGTTTGTTCACCGCATTCGCCTGAAACAACAACATCATAGTTTCCTGCATCATCAGATGTAACACTGCTGATATCGTATGTAGCATTGTCATCACCGATATTTGTTTCATTAAAACGCCATTGATAACTCAAATTTGTTCCATCAGCAATTACAGTAAACGAAACATCACTTCCCGCAGAAACAGTTGCACTTTCTGGTTGAGAAGTTATTGCAGTTGTTATATTATTTGTCAAAGTAGCTGGTGCCGAGAGTTCTGACATTTGTCCATCTTTTTCAACTTTTCCTGTATAAACACCATCTACTAAATCAGTAAATTCATAAAAACCTGCAGTTGTAGTTTCTTGTTCTAATACAGTTCCATCTTCTTCACATAAATAAAATGTTTGCTCATCCGATAAATCAGAACTTACCGTCACAGAACCTGTTTCACAGCCTGGAGTTGCAGTAACTGTTGCTACCGGAATCTCTACAACGTTATAAATATTAAGAACATAATCACCGAAATTAGAACCGTATCCGTACACTTTGGCATAGTAAGTACCTGCTGCAAGGAATTCAAAATCAATATGCGATTGAAGGGCTTTTGTATTACATACCTGGGAATCATCGTTATAAGCTATGTAATTAGCAGCATCACAAGCGTCCCATACTTCGAGTTTTGTATCAAAGTCTGAACCGCAAAGCGAAACAGCAACGTCTTCGTAATCAGCATCTAAAGTAAAACTGTACCATACAATATCACCTGCTTCAACAGTTGCTCCGTTTATAGCTCCTCCGTTTATAAGTCCGTAATCAATTGCATTATCACAAGTTTCTCCTGGTTCAATTATTGTTATCTCACATTCGCTTTCAAGCGTATTATTATCAGTATTAGCATCATCTGCAACAGTTACTGTAGCTGTTAAACTATATGTTCCTTCTGTTACTGGTATCCATGCGTCATCCATTGTAACTTCCATAGTTTCTCCTGGTTCAAAAGTTTGTCCAGTTAATACTTTTTCGGAAGAATATCCATCGTCTGCTGTTAGATTTACCGTAAAATCTGTTTCAGTTTCAGTTCCCATGTTATCAATTGTAACAACAGGAAACAGCTCATCACCAAGAAATGCTTCAGTTGGTGTTATTGCATCAACAGCAAGGTCTGTTCCTGACACTGGATTGTAAATATTAAGAACATAATCACCGAAATTAGAACCGTATCCGTACACTTTGGCAT
>JAOZMB010000159.1:0-3739 GCA_029934515.1 Bacteroidales bacterium | reverse complement strand
AATTAACAATTCTATACTCAAAAGATAATTCTGCATCAGTAACAATACCTTCAATCAAAGGAGTTGTAGCATAAGAATATACAGAATAACTATATAAATTTTTATATAATCCATTTGTTCCGTTATTTCCGTGTGTTGAATTTACATACATATTAGCTTCCCAACCTTCTGGTAATGAGGTATTTTCATCAAAATCTATTTCATAAGGAATTTGTACAGTAAAAGGTACAATAATATCACATTCGCTCTCAAGCGTATTATTATCAGTATTAACATCATCTGCAACAGTTACTGTAGCTGTTAAACTATATGTTCCTTCTGTTACTGGTATCCATGCGTTATCCATTGTAACTTCCATAGTTTCTCCTGGTGCAAAAGTTTGTCCAGTTAAAACTTTTTCGGAAGTATATCCGTCTGTTGCTATGTTTACCGTAAAATCTGTTTCTGTTTTATTTCCTTCATTGTTTAGTGTAACAACTGGATAAATATCAAAACCAAGATTTGCTTCTTCTGGAGTTATTGCCGTAACCGCAAGGTCTGTTTCTGGTAATAATATAACACATTGGCTCTCAAGCGTATTGTTATCAATATTAATATCATCGTCAACATTTACAGTAGCCGTTAAAGTATATGTTCCTTCTGCTGTTGGTATCCATGCGTTATCCATTGTAACCTCCATAGTTTCCCCTGGTGCAAAAGTTTGTCCAGTTAAAACTTTTTCGGAATTATATCCGTCATCTGCTGTTAGATTTACCGTAAAATCTGTTTCAGTTGCAGTTCCCAAGTTAGAAATTGTAATAACAGGAAACAGCTCATCACCAAGCAATGTTTCTTCTTGTGTTATTGTCGTTACGGCAAGGTCTGTGTCTGGTAATGATATAACACATCCGCTCTCAAGCGTATTGTTGTCAGTATCAATATCATCAGCAACATTTACAGTAGCCGTTAAAGTATATGTTCCATCAGCTATTGGTGTCCATGCTTCATCCATTGTAACTTCCATAGTTTCTCCTGGTGCAAAAGTTTGCCCAGTTAATACTTTTTCGGAAGTATATCCTTCTGTTGCTATGTTTACCGTAAAATCTGTTTCAGTTTCAGTTCCCAAGTTAGAAATTGTAACAACTGGAAACAAATCATTACCAAGAATAGCTTCAGTTGGTGTTATTGTATCAACTGCAAGGTTAGTTCCTTGTAATAATACTTTAAAATTATCAATAAATAAATCATTGTCTTCATTATTTACTGTACTTTCTGCATAGAACCCAAGCTGAATTATTCCAGAATAATCAGCCAAATCAACAGTAACATGTTCATTTAAAGAAAAAACATGTGTATTGTCATAATTTACCAAAGCATTTGCCGAAGACCATGTATCTCCTCCATCAGTAGAAATTACAACAGCAAAAATATCATCTTCTCCAGGTGTTCCAACAGTTTGGCTACTATAAGGTGTTAGTGCAAGGTCGAATTCAAGTATTGCATCGTGTCCTGTTGCACCAATATTAATTGGCGGTGTAAATAACCATTCTTTTTTTCCTGTGCTCCAAATATTCATTCTTGCACTTCCTGTGGTTCCAATATTTGCAAAACCATCAGCTGACCAAGCAGAAGATGTTCCAGTTAAAACAGTAGGGTTTGCAAGTAATCCAGTAGCTTCTGTCCATTTCTCAGGTGGATATACAGTAAAGTCCTCGCTATAAGGAATTTGTACAGTAGGGTCTTCTATGGTTACAAATGACCATACAGGACAATCAACAGCACTTCCGTAAGTATTGTAAGGTACTATTTGCCAAAAATATTCTGTTGAATAAAGAAGGTTACTTTCAATTGAGTAATATGTTTCGCTATTGATATCTGCTAGCTGTGTCAAATTATTTGCATCTGTTCCAAAATTAACATAATATCCATCAACAAACATTGTCTCTTCCCATGATAATGTAGGCATTAGCTCGACATCTACGGCTTCATTATCAGGTGCCAGATATGTAACTGGCGATGGAGGAGTAGCTGGAACATAAATACCAGGTGTTATCGCTAAATCTACATATTGTGATGCAGATGTATTACCTGATTTATTTGCAACAAATTTTATCTGAACAGTACCAGTATATGCACTCAAATCATAAGAATAAAATTTCCAATAATTTAAATATCCCGAAATTTGTTCCAAAAGAGTCCATGTAGTTCCAGCATCATTGGTTATAAAAACATCAGTATAATTTGTGGCTGTACCTGCACTATTCAGATGTACATACCAAAATGCTAATATAGGTACTCCTGTATTCATATCCAATTCAGTGGTAATTAATTCAGCTGCATCACCATCAGCAGCATAGTATGAATTGTATTTTGCAACATAACTTCCATCTTGAGAAGAAGTTTCATATTTTTCCCATGCATAAATTCCAGAAAGAATATTATTTGTCCATCCTGTTGGCGGTACAGTTACTTCAAAACTTTCAACATTATTATCTTCATTGTAAACAGTTGCTGTAAGATTTATTTCTATATCATCTCCACCGTTACTTACAATTGTAAATACATCATTTTGAATGCCTCCCGTTGTGGGATCAAAAGTAAAACCGAAATCATGTGTCTCACCAGCTAAAAGAGTAACCGCGCCATCAAAAGTTGTAGTCCATCCTATTCCAGTACCAGCAAAACTATTTGCTGTAAATTCCAGTGTGCCTGCTCCAATATTACTAACAGTAAAAGCAGTTGTTGTAGAAGCTTCACTTCCCTGTAAAATATCAGCTACATTAAAACCAGTGTAATTAATTGAGATTTCAGGTTCAGTTGGCGATAAATCTACTACTACATCATCAAGATAAACATAATATTGCCATTCACCATGATAATGAAAACCTATATAGACATCTTGACCAACATAAGCTGACAAATCAGCTACATATTCATTCCAACTATTCTCAAGTGGCACATCTGTCCATGTAAAATCATCTGGATTTGTTGTTGTTGAAATTCCCCATTCAAGGATATCAGAACCAGACGGTTTATTATGCCAAAATGATAATTGCATATCCGCCAATATTGTTATTTGAGGCGAAAATAAATATTGATTATAATCACTCGAACTGCTGAAAGAACTAAAACGAGCCGAATACGAACCTGTATGTGCTTCCGAATCACTTTGTATTATATCATTTCCGTCTTGAACAATTTTTGTCCATCCTGTTGTGAGAAAATCTCCTTCAAATCCTTCATCTAATATAGCATCTTTCGCAGGTACATAGTTAGGAGCCTTATAAGTTAGTTCACTTGATAAGGTCTCTGCATGTTTTTTGGTTTGCTCTAACTTTTGTGCGAATGCACTCATTGTTAAAGTTACCAACATTAGCATTATCAGTGCTAAATTAAGTACTTTTTTCATAAAGTTTAAAAATTAAATAAAAATGGTTAATAAAAAAATAGATTATTCTAAAAATAATAAGAGCATTTTAATAGTATTGTTATTGTTAATAAAAAAAATAAGAGCATAGTTAGAGTGTTTAATTATTAATATTAAAATAAAGAGCATTGTTAGTATTGTTACTATAATAAAAAAATGGAGAACAAAAAAATGTTATAACTCTAATTTTTTAATTTATTGGTATAATTGCGTAAATGAAACAAAAAATTTTTATAATAAACAAAAAAAATTGCAATTTTTTTTAATAATTAAATAAAGGGTTGTGTTAATTAAGTAATGCTATTTTTTTATTATAATCTGCAATGAAATATT
>JAOZMB010000053.1 GCA_029934515.1 Bacteroidales bacterium | reverse complement strand
TCGAAATTTTTATAGAAATTCTCTTTTAACATATATTAAAATTATTAAATTTTTACTATTTGTTATGCTCTTATTTTTGCAATATATTCTGCTTGTTTTTGTGTTATCATATTTTATTTTTCACAAAATTAAAACTAAATTTTGTTTTTTTTATAAAATATATCTTTAAATACTGAAAATCAAGGAATTATTATTTTGAAAAACATAACATATAAACTAACAACTAACAACTAACAACTAAAAACTAAAAACTAAAAACTAAAAACTAAAAACTAAAAACTATGGTGTTTGTAATATAATTATTCAAAAAAACAATTATTTTATGATTTTCTTTGAAAAATATTTATAATTTTGTATTTTTATTTGTGATTTTTTTGCAAAATATGTTTTTTATTAAATTAAAAGAAATATAAATTTTATTTCACTTAAAAACGAGATAAAGAAAATATTGGACTTCTAATAATTAATGAATAGTAATAAGATTTAAAGATAATTAGATATTCTTATTTTTTTAATAACAAGAATATCTAAAATATAAAATATAAATATATGTCAAAAGGATATTTAGATATGCAATTGCTTCGTTTTACGACAGCTGGTAGTGTTGACGATGGAAAGAGTACATTAATAGGTCGTTTGCTTTATGACAGCAAATCTATTTTTGAAGACCAGATGGAGGCTATTGAATTATCAAGCAAAAAAAAAGGTGACGAACATGTAAACCTTGCATTACTGACAGACGGATTGCGTGCCGAGAGAGAACAAGGAATTACTATTGATGTAGCGTACAGGTATTTTGCTACACCACGACGAAAATTTATTATTGCAGACACACCAGGACATATTCAGTACACAAGGAATATGGTTACTGGTGCATCTACGGCAAACCTTGCAATAATTCTAATTGATGCCAGAAATGGAGTTATAGAACAAACACTGCGGCATACATATATTGCATCTTTATTGCAAATTCCTCATATTATTGTTTGTATTAACAAAATGGATCTTGTTGATTATAAAGAAGAAATTTATGATAAGATACAAATGGAATTTATGAAATTTGCACCTAAATTAGATGTAAAGGATATTCAGTTCTTGCCAATTAGTGCTTTAAACGGCGATAATGTTGTAGAACGTTCAAATAATATGGATTGGTACAAAGGAGCGACTCTTATGCACATACTCGAACATATATACATTGCAGGCGACCAAAATCATATTGATGCTCGGTTTCCTGTTCAGTATGTTATAAGACCACAATCGAAAGAGTTTCACGACTACAGAGGATACGGAGGAAGGATTGATGGCGGAATTTTTAGTGTCGGAGATAAAATTACAATTTTACCATCGGGACTAGAATCAGTAATAAAAAGTATTGATACGCTAAACGAAAAAATAGAAACAGCTTTTGCACCACAATCGATAGCAATGACAATAGAAGATGATATTGATATAAGCAGAGGAGATATGATTGTGAAAACAAATAATATACCAAGACAATCGCAAGATATTACTGCAATGATTTGCTGGTTTAATGAAAAACAATTGATGACAAGAGGAAAATATATATTAAAACATACATCGAAATATGTAAAATGTATAGTAAAAGATATAAAATTCAAAATGGATATTAACACACTAGAACGAAATTATAAAGATAAACAAGTGAAAATGAACGATATAGCTCGTATAAGTTTCAGAACAACAAAACCTTTATTATATGACCCTTACAGAAAAAATAGAAACACAGGAAGTTTTATATTAATCAATCAAGGAACAAACGAAACAGTAGGAGCAGGAATGATTATTTAAGTTTTGAAGCAAAAAACTCCCAAAACGCACATTAAAATTTAACTTAATATAATGTAAAAACATGCCGTAAAACATTAAATTATATTTTGTGTTTTAAAAAAACATTTTTACTGTTAATAAACATTTTTAACTTTATAAAAAAATATACTAATGAAAGAACAAGAAGAAAATACTGACATAGTTTTTTATTTTGATGATGAAATAGAAAAAGAAACAAAAACGAAAATAGAAAAAAATGATTCCGAAAATGAAGAAGAAAATTGGGATGATTCGCATCTTAAAAATAGGATTCGTATTACACGTATTGTAAAGAAGAAAAAATATTAAACAATTTATATTCAATAATTGTGTTTTAATAATAA
The DNA here is from genome assembly GCA_029934515.1 of Bacteroidales bacterium. Lineage (GTDB taxonomy): Bacteria > Bacteroidota > Bacteroidia > Bacteroidales > JAADGE01 > JAOZMB01. The sequence continues at coordinate 20,237 of JAOZMB010000053.1, read as the reverse complement.
ATTATTGATATTTTAATTTGTTTTCGGATTTTTATTGCCGTAATTTTTTTTAATATAAAAATATTATTTATAATAAACTAAAAAAACAATAATATGACTGAAATATTATCATTAATAGCTAATTCTGGAATTCAATTTATAGAGCGACGTGTTAATTTAGACGAGAGCTCAGAAGCATTTTCTCAAAGAAGTCGTTTTGCTGAAATCGTTACAAAAGATAACATAGGAGAAAAAGAATACGAACTCGTTTTTCCTTACCTTTTCAAAGAAAAATATGTGATAAAAGACAGTATTAATAAAGAAGCAATAGACAAAAAAACAGGAAAAATAATCAAAGATTTAATAAAAAAAGATTATGTAAAATATGTAAACGAAAAAAAAGGAGATAAATATTACAGCGTTCGTGGACGAGACAGCATACAAATTTATGAAGGTATGTGGCTACCATTACCGTATTTCAGAAAAGCTGGAAATCGTAAACTACACCCTGGACCATACTCATGGGCAAGAATGTGGTTTAGCAAAATATCATCGAAAGAAAAAAAAATCGATGATGCAACTCATCATGTAATACTCGCATTCGATACCAGAACAGAAGATAAAGAAGATGATTTCGATTACTATGTCCCAGAAGATATTGATGCAGAACAAGGCTCGGTATTCAAATGTTCGGATAATGATGATGCTACATTTAACTTCTGTGGTTTGGATTGGGTGCAGGAATGGTTAGAAAAAGAATATGAAAATAATAAAACAAAAAATAGAAATTATCAATTTTATCATATATCATTGTATTTCAATTTAATACAATCATTAAATAAAACAGGTACTTTTCCAGAAATATCTCTTCACTCAGATGAACAGTTTGAAAGTCAAGTTTCAAATGATGTAGATTTAATTTTGGATATAGGTAATTCAAGAACATGCGGTTTGTTGTACGAGACTTCAAAGATAGGAAAACCGTTTAATTTTGCAGATGCTGTACCGCTTAATATCAGAGACCTTACGTATCCTAATTTGAAATATTCAGACCCATTTTCAATGATACTTGCATTTGTAAAAACAGAATTTGGAAAAGATGTTATTATTCCTGAAAATATTGATGCTTTTAAGTGGCCAAGCCTACTAAGAATTGGAGACGAAGCAAGGAGGCTAATTGTTATAAATAATAATTTATCATCTAATTTCACAATGTCAAGTCCCAAAAGATATTTGTGGGACGGAAAAAAATCTTTGTTTCCTTGGGAATTTATTTCTGATAAAAAAGAAGACATAAAAAATATAGAAATAAAAGGAGCAATAATTAAAGGATTAAATCAATTGTTTACATCGGATGGAGTATATCTGGAAAAAGCAATAAAGATAGCAAAAAAGAAAGATTTGTCAGAACCTACAATGGGACTGACACCAAGTTATTCTCGAAAATCACTTATGACTTTTGTTTTTATTGAAATTTTCCTACATGCACTAACTCACATAAATAGTTACGAATTTAGAAAAAGACACGGTAACGAAAGGATACCAAGAAAACTAAAACGAATTGTGCTTACATGCCCTACGGCGATGTTACAAGAGGAAAGATTCTTTTTAAGAGACCTCGCATTAGATGCTTTAAAAACATTATGCGAAATATTTGATGAAAGATTTATTGATATAAAAGAACTTGAAATTATTCCAGACCCGCAGAATATAAAGAAACTTGTAAACGAAGAAATCGAAGAGGATGAAAAAAAGAAGATAAAAGACTGGGCATACGATGAGGCTACTTGTAGTCAATTAACATTTCTTTATGGTGAAATTGTTCACAGATATCGTAAAAAAACATCTCTATTTTTTGATATTGTTGGAAAACTAAGAAATGGTTCTTTGTTTCCAGAAAAAAATGTGATAACAGTAGCAAGCGTTGACATCGGAGGAGGAACAACAGACCTTATGATAGCATCGTACCAAACAGACCCCGAAGATGATTCCGTAATTATTCCAAATCCAGAATTTTTGGAAGGTTTTAACATTGCAGGAGACGACATCAGCAAAATGATTATCGAAACTCTTATATTACCAATAATTACAAAAGAAGCAAAAAATAAAAATTGTAACGATATTGTTGATGTTATGTCATTCCTATTCGGACACAACATGCAAAAACAAGAATCTTCTGACAGACACATGAGAAAACAATTTGCACAACAAATTGCAATTCCAATGTCTTACCAAATGATACAACACGCAATAGAAGAAAGAGAAAATGAGTTTAGAATTTTTAAAGACTTTTTTGTTGAATATCCAACTCCAAATTATTTGTTGATAGATTATGTAAATGATAATTTTAAGAAAAGAAATACAAGGAACTTTGATATACGTAATATTAAATGGAACTTAAATACATCAGCAGTTAATGAAGTAGTAAAAAAAACGCTTGAAAAAATGCTATACAAACTGAGTACTGTTATTGCACAATATCAATGCGATTACCTCATACTTGCAGGTCGTCCGACTACGCTACCTGTGATTAGAGAAGTTTTCTTAAAATATTTGCCTACTCATTCAGACAGAATTATTCAACTCGGTAATTATAGAATAGGACGTTGGTATCCTTTTGCTGATGCCTCAGGAAGAATAAAAGACCCTAAAACATGTGTCGCCGTAGGAGCAACAATTTCTTTAATGAGTAAGCTCGGAAGATTAGACGGATTCAGATTCGAACCAAAACTTCTAAAAGATAAACAAAAATCAACAGCAGATTATCTTGGTAAGTTCGAAAAAGATAAAGGAAAAATATCTAAAATATATTTAACACCACAAAAAAATGATAATACAATTATTTTTAACTCACCTATGCTTATAGGTATGAAACAACTAGAAGACAAAGATTGGATAGGAACTCCAATATTTAAACTTGATTTTGCAAGTACGAAAATAGCAGAAAAACTAAGCGATAGTATGCCACTAAAAGTAGAAATTTCAAGAGATTTTGATGATAACAAAGAAAAATTTAAAATAAAAGACCCTATAACAGATTGCGATGATGAAGAAGTTATGCCGAGTAATCTGATAGTAAAACTTCAAAGTTTGCCAGATGAATATGGATACTGGATGGATACTGGACATTTTAATTTACCAATCTAAAAAAAAATGGCAAGAATAAAAAAATATAAAAAGAAAAATACAACGGTAGAAGAAGAAAATCTAAATAAAAGGAAATCAATAAAGAAAACTGAAAAAAAAGAACAGTTTGATAATCTTAACAAGAATAAAAAAGAAGACGATATTTACAACAAAAAGAACGTAAATACTGTGTCTTACGAAGATACAGCTTGTAATATATTGAACCTCTGGGGAGAGAAAGCAATAAATAATGTTAAGAATAATAAATATATTAAAATTCCTTTTACTTACGATGAACTTACAGATAAAGAATGGCTTGTTAAAGCGTTAAAAACAATCTTTGATGAAGAAAATCTTGCTTTAATTTCACGAAATCTGAATAATAAATATTATTCACTTGTTAATGAACTTAAAAAGCATGAGTCTGAAATCGAAAAATTAAAAAAAGATGTAAAGAAAAAAGAAACTGAAATAAGTATTGCAGAAGAAGAAAGCGATAAGTTTTTTGAAGAAAATAAAGTACTAAAAATAGAGGTCGAGAGTTCTGTGAAACTTGATAAAGTATTCGAGAACGTTTTTAATGAGAAAGAGAGCAGAGGGTTCTTGAACCTTGTAAAAGAGGCAAACGAAGATAATCCGGGTGATGATACAAACGATTTTTTTCTTGCTTTTTTGAAAAGCTGGACAAATATTTCAATTGTAGAAAGAACTATAAAAACTTCTGATGACGAAGAAAAAAAGGTCGAAATATATGATAAGTTACTTAGCGAATTTCTTTTATACGTAAAAGACATTAATATTCCGCAAAGGAGAGCAGTATTAGATGCTTTGGCAAGATATATAAACAAAAAATTTAAAGAATTTGAGTTCATATCGCCAGAAGAAACAACAAGAATTGATATTGATATACATAACGCAAAAGGAATAGGTGGGAATAAAATCAAACAGGGAATTTCTTTTGCTGTGTTGAGAAAAAATAACAGACAAACATTTAAATATGCTGATATTGAGACATTTTAAATATGTTTAATATACAAACCGTTGGTAGCAGTAATAAAATACGCCAACGGTTTAAAAAAAATGAAAATATAAATAAAATTATTTAAATTATGATAGAAGACCAAATACGAAACCTCACGGAAACATGCAATGATATTACTTCGGTAATTCCACAGACGGTAACTTGGGTAGAAGATTATAATATAGTTCCAAAAGAAAATAAAAAAGCATTAAAATATCAACTTAATAAGTACAAAAGAGATACGCAAAGATATAAGGAAGCACTGAAAAAAAGACCAGCAATAGCTATTTTTGGACAAAGTCAGGTCGGAAAATCTTATCTCGTTTCAAATCTCGCAAAACGAAACGAGGACTTCTCGCTTATGGTGGAAGACTTCGAACAAAATATAAAGATTAATTATATCGAAGAAATGAACCCACCAGGAGGAGGAAAAGAAGCTACCGGACTTGTCTCACGTTTTACTGTAGAAAATCAATACAGAAGTGGACAAAAATCATATTTGTTAAAATTGTTCTCGCAATGCGATATTGTGAAAATTATTGTAAATGGTTATCTTTCTGATATTAAACCCTATGTTTATGAAATTAAAAGAGAAGAAATACAAAATATTATTAGTTCTATAAAAACAAAAAAACAAAACTCTCAACAAGATGGTTTTTCGGAAGACGATGTTTATGAACTAAAAGAATATTTAAATCATAATTTCAGAAGTCATTTTATTATTAAGGAACTAAATAATTTGAAATTCTGGGACGAACTCGCAGATATTATTCCTTACATAAAATCAGAAAGAAGATTTGAAATTCTGGAATTACTTTGGGGAAAACAATCCTTCTTTACTAAACTTTTTAAGAAGTCAACATACGGATTAAAAATGTTAAAATTTGCAAAAGAAATAAGATGTAATATAAACGCATTATCTCCAAATACGGAAACATTGCTTGACGTACAAAGACTTAGAGAAATGTTTGGAGACGGAACAAAAAAAGCAAATGTCGATTTGTACGATGACAGCGGAAAAGTTGCTAGTCTGGAAAGAAGCATTATCAGTGCAATTACGGCAGAGGTTATACTACCATTACCAAAAAATATTATTGATGATAAAGATAGAGTTTTCTTGGAAAACGCTGATATTCTTGACTTTCCTGGAGCGCGTTCGCGTAACATTATTCCAGAAGAAACATTTATTAAAAATGATGATATTGAAAAATTAGAAGTGTTTTTAAGAGGTAAAGTAGCATTTCTGTTCGACAGGTACAACTATAACTTTGAAATAAGTACGCTAATGTTTTGTATGCACAACGACCAGCCAGAGGTACAGGATATCCCTCGTTTGATGTACGAATGGATTAGTACAAACCATGGAGCTTCGCCACAAGAACGAGAAGACCGTGAAAACTTATTATCACAGTTAGTTCCAAATTCAGGTATAGAAAGAATAATACCACTTCTCGTGGTACAAACAAAATTTAATATAGATTTAAAGGGAAACCCAGCAACCGAATCCGTTGGGAAACCAGCCTCACATGATTGGAAATGGAACGCAAGATTAGATGCAAACTTTAACAAATTTATGATAAAACCAGTGGTGGACAAGTGGCCAGACACATGGAATAAACGAGACGGTGAATTTAAGAATGTTTTTTTGCTCAGAGACCCAAAATGGTCAACAGATGTGTTCGAAGGATACGATGATAAAAGTAAAAACGAAACAGGTCTAAAAAAACCTTATGACGAAAAATTGAAGGACATGAAAAAATCATTCCTCAAACATAAATACGTAAACATGCATTTCAGAGAACCTAATGTTGCTTGGGAAGAGTCGTGTACGATAAACAAAAGTGGTATAAATTACATAGTAAAATATTTAACTCCAACATGTGACCCAATAATTAGGTTAGAACGTTTAAAAACACTTATTAACGAACAAAGAGTTAATGTTATTCAGGCGTTTGAAAATTATGTAGATTCAGGAGACCTCGCTTCAAAACTAAGAAAAGCAAAAATGAACGGAGCAAGAGTATTTATGGCTATGATGAAATTTGCTAAGAAAACAAACGGGTTTGGTATGTTTTTAGACAAACTTACAATGAAAGAAGACGAAGCTTGGAATGTCTATTGGAAATTGAAAAGCGCTCCGCCAGAACTTAATGAAAGTGGAAAAGTTAAATCAAATGAACAAAGTATCACGACATTCAAAGAGTACTTAGATGAATCTGGAATACCTTTTGACAATTCAAAAGATTTCAGATGGCATGTTGAGCAATTAAAAGATTTTTTTATGATAGATGATGACGAAGATATTTTTGAAATACTTAAAGAAGCTGAAATTGACATCGAAAAATTAATAACAGGTGGAAAAAATGCTGACAGAGTTAAAACAGAAGCTGAAATTTTTGCCGAAATGCTTATAGAAACTTGGTACTTAAAAGTATTAGACCTAAAAAATGACATAGAACTGAAAAATAAAAACCTATCAAAAAAAATTATTTTGCTTATATCAAATACATTTGATAAAAGTAAAGAAAGAATTGGATTAAAGCAATTGCTCGCTGAAAGAGTACATGACGAAGTTGAAAACTTCTCAAGTAGCAAAAATTATAATATTGTAGCTCACATATCGGCATCAACAATAAATGATTATGTTAATTCGATTGGTTGGAAATTTGTTGACGAAACAAAAGATGATTATCCAAAAGTGAAAGATACACTTATATATTCAAAACAAAGTGTTATTACTCCTAAGAAAGAACAATTGAAAATGAATATTAATTATCCCGGTATGTTTCTTTTTAATGAATGGAACGCAGGAATTAAAGAATCATTCATCGCCAACGTTCTATTTGAGGAAAATGCAGTAAATCAAGAAGACGTATTGCTAAAACAAAAACTAAACGATATATTGAAAAAATTGAAAATAAATATTTAATTATTAACATGAAATAATAAATTATTAAAATGGCATTATCAACAATATATTCTACAAATTTATCAAACTATAAACCTGTTATTTGGTACGGAAAACCAGTACATAAATACTCGTCTCAACTAAAATCATTTATAGGTAAAAATCTGGGTGAAGAGTACAAAAATTTATTTACTGAACCATATATTTCAGATGCCGCAGAGAAAGGCAAAACAAAAGCTCACTGGCTGTCGGAATATATTACATCAAATGCAAAACCGTTTACTAAATTACAATCTAATAAACAAGAAGAAGTCAAAAAAAAACTGAGCTTGATGTTAGATAAAATTGATAATTTTTCTAAAAAATTAATAAACTCTGATATAAAAAATCAGATAAAATTGGGAGAAATTATACAAACAGCTATTGAAGTTCCATCATTAGAACATGTATATGTTGAGAACAACAAAATATCTTTGGTATGCTGGGGATTCTCATCAGATAGAACAGAAACAGAAAAATTTAAACTTCGTAAAACTTTAAATTATTATGTTCCTGAGATTAAAGAAGAAGAAGTTATTGATACAAAAGAAGAAGATATTATTGATATAAAAAAAGAAGAAGATGTTGTTGATATAAAAAAGGAAGAAGATATTGTTGATATAAAAAAGGAAGAAGATATTGTTGATATAAAAAAAGAAGAAGATATTGTTGATATAAAAAAAGAAGAAGATATTGTTGATATAAAAAAAGAAGAAGATATTGTTGATACGAAAAAGGATAAAACTAATTTTTTTAAGAAATATTGGTGGTTGTTTATTATTGCTGGACTTTTTTTATTGTTTTTAACAATATTTTTAATATCCAACTGTGACACAAATAAAAATTTGCCAAACGAAGAAGGTATTATTCCGCCTATTGATACGACAAAAATTATTGGTACGCCTGATGGAAGAAAGGTTATTTCAAATCAATTAAATATTTGGATTACAAATGACAGTATTCCCATTGAAAATTTTGCCGATGATTTTAAGAAAAAATATCCCAATGATAATTACAAAATTGTATATTTTAACAAAGCTATGAAGCGGGTTAGAATTAAGTTCCCAGAAAAAGAAAAGAAAAATTTGAAAGAAAGTTTGAAAAAACAATTTCCAAAGTATAATATAATAATATTTGATGAGGAAATTATGCGCCAAAATTTTACTCCGTCAGACCCAGGCTTCTCAGATAGAAATAAAAGTTGGACTTACGAAATAATTAGAGCTTATGCTGCCTGGGATATAAATAAAGGAAAACCTGAAATTATTGTTGCAATTATTGATGACGGGTTTGACTTAAATCACCCTGAATTTGCGGGAAAAATAGTAAATCCTTTTAATGTTCCTATGAATAATAGAAGTCCCAACACGGGCAGAACGAATATGTTGCACGGCACACATGTTGCGGGAACGGCGATAGGAAACATGTCTAACTCGTCGGGTGTCTCAGGCGTAGCACCTGGTTGTAGTTTTATGCCTGTTCAGGTCGGCGACCCTTTGGGAAATATGAGTACAACAGCAATAATTGATGCCGTTTTATATTGTATTTCAAACGGTGCAGATGTTGTAAATATGTCGCTTGGAATGCCAGCGCCTCCCGGATTGAGCGACACAAAACAATCTACACAAAAAGACCTTATTGAGCATACTTATAAAGAACAAGAAAAATTGTGGAACGAGCTATTTGAAATAGCTGACGAAAATGATGTAACAATTGTGCTTGCAGGAGGTAATGACAATGTACTTATTGGAATAGGTGCGATGGGAAGAACTCCGTTTACAATAAATGTATCGGCTGTTGACTCAAACGTACAGAAAGCTATTTTTAGCAATTATGGTGATTTTTCGACAGTCAGCGCACCGGGTGTTCAAATATACAGTTCAATACCAAACAATAAATATGCTTTTTTAGATGGAACAAGTATGGCGGCACCAGTAGTAACAGGTGCTGTTGCACTTTTGAAGTCGATAAATCCAGAACTAACTACATCAGAAATAAAAGAAATACTAAAAAAAACTGGAATAATAGTGAACAGTCCAGATAAATATGTCGGCGAACTAATACAACTTGACAAAGCTCTTGAATATGTTGAAGGAGGAGATATAAATGATTGTTCAGATGATGTTAAAGAGATAATTGACAGCCTTTATAGAGAAATAGACAAATTAAAAAAATTATGTGATTCTACTAATAGCGACAACAAGGAAGAGCTTATAATTCCAGACGACCCAAAAGATTTTGATTTTGCGAAAGGAAGATGGAAAAGCAGTAGCGAACTTCATGACAAAAATACAAAAGAGAGTATAGAACTTTATTTTGATTTTTACGAGGACGGAACTGGAAAATTGACAATGAAAGAAGCTAATGGGAACATGTGTTATGCTAGTCTGAAATTAGAAACAGATAAAAATATTTTAAATATCATACAAAACGAAAAAGCAAAATGCACAGACGGAAAAGAATATGAAATATATAAATACCAATGTGTTACAACTGGAAAAGGTGCGGCTGTATGCAATGCTAAAACAAAATCAGATAAATCAATTGTAGAATTTACTTTGAAAAGAGTACATTAATTTACACAATAATTAGACTTTTTCGGTTACCCACATAAAGGTGGACATCTAATAATTTGAAATTGTCAAAAAAATTCATATTTTTGTTGTATTGAAATTCAATTTTTAACTATAAGCTAATACTAATACTAAAAATAAAACCATGAAAAAATTATTATTAATTATCACATTATCATTATTTTTGCAATATTGTTTTGCCCAGCTACACCCTGATTTTATTATAAAACATCTGGTTAAAACAACACCTGTTAAAAATCAACAGCAGACTGGAACTTGTTGGGCTTATGCAACAATATCATTTTTGGAGACAGAACTTTTAAGAACAAAAAAAGAAGAATTTGATTTATCAGAAATGTTTATTGTAAGAAATACATATCCCGATAAAGCAATATATCATGTTCGTTTACATGGAAAAAATAATTTTTCGCAAGGTGGACAGGCACATGATGTTACTAATGTAATAAAGAAATACGGTATTGTTCCAGAAAGTGTTTACAAAGGAAAAAAATATAAAGGTAATAGTCATAACCACAGTAAATTAGAAAAAGACTTGAAAAATATTATTGAAAGACCAGCAAAAGAAACAACATATTTAGACCGTATCTGGATAAAAATTTTTAATGCAATACTGGATAATTATATGGGTAAAGTTCCAGAAAAATTTACATATAAGAACAAAGAATATTCTCCTATTTCTTTTGCAGATGAAGTGATTAATTTTAATTATGATGATTATATTGAATTTACATCATATTCGCATCACCCTTATTATGAAAAGTTTGACCTCGAAGTACCTGATAACTGGTCGCATGATGAATATTTTAATGTTCCAGTGGAAGAACTTATGGAAATAATGGATAATGCTTTACAAAACGGTTATTCAATATCGTGGGACGGCGATGTCTCTGAAACAAATTTTTCGCATAAAGATGGAACTGCAAAACTTGAAGACGAAGATATTAAAGAAATAAAAACAAATAGCTACCAAGAGTATAGACAAATAACTTTTGAAAATTTTACTTCTACTGACGACCATCTAATGCACATCACTGGAATTGCAGAAGGTAAAGATGGAACAGTTTATTACAAAACTAAAAACTCATGGGGTAAGGAAAGTAATAATTATGGAGGCTACCTATACATGTCAAGAAAATATGTTATGATAAAAACAGTAGCTTTTATGGTACACAAAGATGCTGTGCCTAAAAAAATATTAAAAAAAATAAAATTATAATACGTAGATTTTTTCAAATTTAATTATTTTGCCTACTTTGGGTGTAGCAAACATGGTACACCCAAAAAAATTATTACAGTAAACTTATTAAGTAAAATTAATATTTATTTTATTTACACCATACATTTTTGACAAAATAACAGAGCAACTTGAAGATATTAAAACAATTTAGGAACGAAAATTAAATAGGGCAGACGCATCAAAATATTTAAGTACTGATAATCAAGGAATTACTATTTTCAAAATAATGAATTTTAATGGATTTAAAAACATAACATATTGATAATCAAGTATGATTTATTTTTGATACGTTTGCCATAGCATACAATAAAGTATTTTTGTCAAAAGCCAATACAATAGTTCATTTCTATTTCACAAAAACTTTCCTAATCACTGTTGTATTGTCTTTAAAAATTATCTTTATCATATACATTCCTTTATCACAGTTTGGTAATCTTACAAGAATATTGTAATTAACATCAGTATTGTTCTTTAGTTTTGTAATACTTTGTCCTATTACATTAAGAACTTCTATTGAGCCAATAATTGACTCCGATTTAACATAGAACTTGTTCTCTGTTATAGGATTAGGATAAATCAATACTTCATGGTCGTTAAAAATCATTTCATTTTGATTTTCATATGAAAGCCCCTGTGCGTAGGGAAATGATATAAAGAATAACGACGAAAGAACAGTAAGCGAAAAAATAATAAAAAATCGTTTCATGATAGTTATGGTTTTAAATTAAAAGATTGTACAATTATAAGATAAAAAAATGTTTTATTTCCATAAAATTAAATTATTTTTTAATTTTGTAATAATACATGTTTAAAACATGTAAATTATTCATTATTAATTATCTTAAATATGGCAATAATAAGAGTAACAAAACAATTTAATTTTGAAGCAGCACATGCTTTGTTAAATTATAATGGTAATTGTAAAAACATGCACGGACATTCATATAAATTGTATGTTACAGTATCGGGTGAACCTATAACTTGTAAAAATAATCCAAAACTTGGAATGGTTATTGATTTTGGGGAGCTTAAAAAAATTGTAAAAGAAAATATTATTGATAAATTCGACCATGCTGTTATCATTAATAATGATATACTTTTATCAAATACAAAACAAATATTTGATAGATTAATAACTACAGATTATCAACCTACTTGCGAAAATATGGTATTTTATTTTTCTAAAATAATAAAAGAAAAATTACCAACAAAAATAAATCTTGTTTCTGTTAAATTATATGAAACAACAACTTCATATGCAGAATGGTTTGCAGAAGATAATATATAAACCCAACAGCAAGACTTTTTAAATTGGCATTTGGATGTAACATTTAAAGAAGATGCGCTTCACAGTCGAGAAAAGGAATGCGCCTGAAATCATAGATATTATGAGGAAGATAGCATTAGAAAGAATTAGTTAAAGATAAAATAAGTAAAAAGAAAAGACGATATAAAGCATCTATGAATATTATTTATATAGAAGAAATCCTCAAAATTTGATGCGTTTGCTCTAAGGTTTTTATATATTTTTTTTATTGTTTGTAATTAATTCTTAATTTTGTGGTTTTTTAAATAAATTTTTGACCTGCGTAAGGTCAGTTATGAATTATAAATAACAATGAACGAATTAACATTTGCATATCCGTATTATTTTTGGTTACTATTGATAACCGTTCCTATTATTGTTTGGTATATTCTAAAAAAAAGAAAATCACAAGCTACAATTCGTTTTTCGTCAACAGAGAGTTTTGAAAATGATAAAATATCTGTCGGAAAATATTTGCGTCATATTTTATTTGTTTTGCGAATTTTGGTAATAAGTTTATTTATTGTTATACTTGCAAGACCTCAGGCAATAAATCATGAGCATGAAGATTTAACAAAAGGAATTGATATTATTTTGGCACTTGATATATCGAGTAGTATGCTTGCACGTGATTTTAGACCCAATCGTCTTGAGGCATCAAAGGATCTTGCAATTAAATTTATTAGTGGACGCAGATTAGACCGCATAGGTCTTGTGGTTTTTAGTGGCGAAACATTTACACAATGTCCACTGACTGTTGACCACGCCGTACTTATCAATTTGTTCCAAGACATTAAACAAGGTTTGTTAGAAGACGGTACAGCAATAGGCATAGGCTTGGCAAATGCTGTTAATCGTCTGAAAAACAGCGAAGCAATAAGTCGTGTTGTTATTTTGCTTACTGATGGAGTAAATAATTCTGGCGAAATCTCGCCTATAACTGCTGCCGACCTTGCCGCAAAATACGGAATTAGAGTATATACAATAGGAGTTGGCAAAAACGGTTATGCTCCTTATCCTGTTCAAACATCTTTTGGTGTTTCAATGCAACAAATGGAAGTAGAAATAGATGAAAAAACACTGAAAATTATCTCTGAAAAAACAGGCGGACAATATTTTAGAGCAACAAATAATAACAAACTAAAACAAATTTACGATGAAATAGATAAACTTGAAAAATCAAAAATAGAAGTATTGAAATACAATACAAAAGAAGAAAAATATCTTTTGTTTGCTGCTCTTGCTGGTTTATTGCTCTTTATAGAAATTATTTTACGGATTACAGTTTTTAGAAATATATCATAAGTATAATATAAACACAACAAAATTTATAAATTAAAAATAAAAAAAATGTCGTTATTAATATTAGTTTTATCTTTTTTAGCATTATTCGTGTCATTTTATTTATTGGCAAAGATAGTAGAAGGTTATTTTATCGGTTCATTAGACAAAATAGCAAGCAAGTTGAAGATGTCATCAGATGCAGCAGGTGCTACATTGATGGCTGTTGGGTCGAGTGCGCCAGAGTTATTTGTAGCTGTATTTGCAGTTTTTCGTCCGGGTGAGAGTCCGGGTGCGCATGCCGCCATAGGTATAGGTAACATCGTTGGGTCTGCATTGTTTAATATTTTGGCAATCACAGGAGCTGCCGCTTTTGTGCGAAAAGCCGTTATTGCATGGCAACCAGTTGTGCGTGACCTTATTTTTTATGGAATAGCTATAGGTTTGTTATTGCTTGTCTTTAACGATGGAAACATAAAACTTACAGATGCTCTTTTATTTATTGCTGTTTATGCTGTTTATGTTATTGTTGTTGTTTTTTGGCGAAAGATTGTAAAATATTCAGACCCAAACGAAAAAATAATTCCCGAAGAAAAACATGAAGAAATTCATAAAGAAAATCATCAAGAAACTCAAAAAGGAACTTTGCAAAAAATTATGAGACCTTTTGATTTTATACTTGAAAAAATATTCCCTTCACCAAAACATTATTATAGTGTTTTTATTTTATCGATTCTAATTATTGCTGCACTAAGTTGGGTGCTTGTTGAAAGTGCTGTTGAAATAGCACATGTATTAAATATTTCAGAAGCAATAATAGCTGTAACAATTTTGGCGGCAGGTACATCTATTCCAGATTTATTGTCATCTGTGATTGTGTCAAAACAAGGCAGAGGAGGAATGGCAATTAGTAATGCTGTTGGCTCAAATATTTTTGATATATTAATCGGACTCGGTTTGCCGTTTTTATTAATAATCATTATGACAGGCGGAGAAATAGAACTTAATATCACAACAATAGAAAACCTAGAACGTTCTGTTCAATTTCTACTCGCTTCAGTTTTTGTTGTATTTACAATGTTTATGGTAAATAAATGGAAAGCAGGAAAAAAAATGGGAGGGATATTAATTTTATTATATCTCGCTTATATTGTTTGGGTAATAATTTATATAAATTAGAAAAAAAAATAGTATATAAACTGTCGGTGTTGTTTGAAGCCACACTGATAGTAATTTATAATAGAGGTTATTGTCGTCCATAATAGGAACACGGAAGAACACTGATTATACGGATTTTCATGGATTTATAATTGTCAATTTAATACCCTGTTAAAAACATCGTTCTTGCTCAATGGACGATGTTTTTCAAACCATCTAAAACCGTCAATTTCAACTTCTTTTTTAGACAATTGTAATGGCGGATACATTTTTGCTTTTGGATTATTATAAAACCACATTTTATCTAATTTTTTATCTTTAAAATATATAATCATATCTTTACATTCAATAATATTTACGGCAATAAGTTTATTATAATCATCTTTTGCGAAGTATATTGATTTACCGTTTGAGTTCACATTAACTTTGTAAAGCTCTCTATTTTCAAATGTTCCGATTATTTCGTCTCCTTTAATTTGATTATATCTTATCGAATCAGCCTTGCTAACAATAAAAGCCTCTCCAGACAATAAAACTTGGTCGATTTCATTATTATATGTAGTTATTTTAATAAAATCAGCATTTAGCTGGCTACTATCTGACCATAGAATTGGGTCTGTGTACATTTCAATTATTGAATCTTTAAACGTATAAACAAGCGAATCGCATTTAGCTTGAAAATCTGGTTTAAAAATTTTTGCAGACTTGTAAGCAAGAATAATTCTATATATACGTTGTGGTTCTTCGCCTTCTGGAATTGTGTCATTGTAAGCACAAAGAGTATCTGCATGCAAAAATATAGAGTCTTTTTCTGTAATTTGAATAAACAAAGCACTGTCTGTAATAAGTGAATAACCAGTTTTTTCGTTATACATTCCGTATTCACTTTTTAGTATCGAATTTTGAACTGTATCGTTTATAGTAACATTTTTATATGCTTTACCTATACCTTTATTTCTATCGTAAACCAACAAATCACCTTTCAATGTTTTTTCTTTATTTCTTAGATATGAATTAGCACTAAACTCTGCTTTGTTACTCTCATGATTATACCAACCGTCTTCACAATATATGTAATTATCTTGGCTTATTATCTCTGTTGCGCCAAGAAAAAAAGATGTGTTTGTTTTTGTATTATGTTTGAGAGTATCCGAGTACATATTAAAACGAGGGTTTATAATTACAACAGAGTCCTTGAAAAAGAGTTCGTTAAGGTCTGAGTAATAATATCCAAAAACACTTTTTAATGTATCCTTTCCGTTAATAGTTGTTCCGTTTGCGAAATAATATCCAATATTATCGACCATATCGAAGTCAAGACTATCTGTAAGAAGCGTCAAACTGTCTTTTATAAGTTTAACATTATTTCTAACTTTTGCGAGTTTTAGTTCGCCTATATAATTAAGCGTATCACCGTAAAGGAAAACAGTATCTTGTTCGCTTGGTTTTATAATTTGTATATTTCCGAAAGCATTAAACTGATTTTTTGTTGTATTGAATATTGCACTATCACAGAACATTTCGGAGCTATCATGTTTAAATACAACATTTCCTATAAGGATTTTTACTTCTGGTCCCAGTTCTTTTGTTGTATATAATTCATTTGCAAAATATTTCATTGTTTCTTCTTCCTGAGAATATATTTTGCCTGAGGTTAGAAAAATAATTAAGAATAAAAATATATAACAATTTCTTGACATTCTTAGTTAGTTTTTAGTTTTTAATTTTTAGTTATATATTATGTTTTCAAGATAGTAATTTCTTGATTTTTAGCACTTAAATATTTTGATGCTTCATACAAAAAAACTGTGCAATAAATTACTGTCGATGTGGCTTAAAATCACGCTGACAGTTTATATACATTTAGGATTTCAAAAATTCATTAATAATATCTTCATTTGAAAAACCTTCTGCTTCTGCTTTGTAATTACGAACAATCCGATGTCGCAATACTGGTGTTGCGATGGCTTTTACGTCTTCTATATCTGGCGAGTATTTTCCTGTTAAAACAGCATGTGTTTTAGCAGCTACCACAAGATATTGAGATGCACGTGGTCCAGCTCCCCATTCCAAATATTTATTTGCATAATCGTGAGCATGTTCTGTTCCTGGACGCGATTTAACTGCAAGACTTACAGCATAATTCAAAACATTATCATTAACTGGAATCCGTCTTATAAGTTTTTGAAAAAATAATATTTCTTCAGCCGATATAACATTATTTAGTTCTATTTGTTGTTCTGTTGTGGTTTTTTTAACAATCAATCTTTCTTCTTCCATACTCGGATAATCAAGCCAAACATTAAACATAAATCTGTCTAATTGAGCTTCAGGCAGTGGGTATGTACCTTCTTGTTCGATAGGGTTTTGTGTTGCGAGGACGAAGAAAGGTTTGTCTAATATATATGTAGTTCCCGAAGCTGTAATTGCACGCTCCTGCATTGCCTCAAGCAATGCCGCCTGTGTTTTTGGAGGTGTTCTATTTATTTCATCGGCAAGTATAATATTGGCAAACAAAGGGCCTCTCACAAATTTAAATCTTCTATTTTCATCTAATATCTCAGTTCCGACAATATCTGAGGGCATTAAATCTGGTGTAAATTGTATTCTTTTAAATTCCAAACCAAGCACTTTTGCAATAGTTGTAACAAGCAATGTTTTTGCCAAACCGGGAACGCCAACAAGCAAACAGTGTCCGTTGCTAAAAATAGAAATTAGTACTTCTTTAACTACCTGTTCCTGTCCAAAAATAACTTTTTTTATTTCAGAAAAAAAATCTTCGTATTTATTTTTTAAAGCATCTACTGCTTCAACATCATTTCTAAAAATCATTTCTTTAATTTTGAAGTTTTTGAATAATATGATTTTAAAATCAGTGCAAATTTAATATTATTTTTTTCTATATAAAAAAAAATATTGTATTCACGTTATTTTATATTCAGTAATTTCCAGAAAGAAAAATAAACTTTATTTTTTTTGCATTCTAATTTTTTAGATTATCTTTGCAGTTCAAACTTGTAAAGTTTGGTAATAAGTTTAATCTTAATTAGATTATATCAATTATTTTTATTTTATCAAAGAAAATCAAACTGTATGAACTTATGTGAATAATCTAACTTTTTAAAAATAATTACCATGAAACAAAAAATGACTATTTTGCCATTTGTTATTATTTTATTAACAATAACTTCGTTTATCAATAAACATAATAGCAGTAATGATTATATGGATGATTATGAGCAGTTCATTACAATAATAAATGAATCATTTGAAAATGCTTCGACTTATGGTGCACATGATGTTTTTTTAACATTAGAGTTCAATGTTGCAAGTATCAATGCCTTTAATGAAAATGTAGACGGATTACCAGATTTAAGCTCCGCATTAGAATATATTGCAGATGAATTTGAAGACATTGCTGAGAGCTATCAAAATATTGATACAATGTCTGTTTTAAAAAATACAAAAGAACAAGTTGATAAAGTAAAAAAAGTTGTAATCGATTGTGATTCAGTTATAAAGAAATTACAAAAAAACATGTGGGCAATAAGACTGGAAATTCAGGAAATTGATCAAGAACTTATAATGTATCCGGATAGTATAGAACTTAAAGTATTAAAAGAGGAAAAAGAAAATTTATTTAGTATTGAAGAAACAAAAAAAATTATTTTTGACAGTACATTCGATGAATTTAAAAAATTATCTGAAGATTTTGAAAATTACAATAATGCATTTATCACATTATTGCTTACATTAGATTCAAATTCGAAGATGTACATAGAAGCGGCCAATTTGGCAAGAATAACAACAACCACAATAAAACAGCTAGAAACTACCTTAAAAAAATTAGAAAATACAAATGAACTCGCTGATAATGTTGTAAAATATTGGAACCGTATTGACGGTATTATTAAAGATATTAACAGTCACGATTAGACAAATAAATATATTTTTAAATATACATTTTGCGAATTAAAAAAGAAATGTAAGTTTTTGATAATCAGTGATAATTTCTAAACTTAAACAAGTAAAATGTTTACTAACTTTTAACTTTTTGTAATAATGAATATTAAAAAAAAAATTTATTTAGTATTGGTATTTTTTTCTTTTTCCATTCTTTTTTGTTATTGTAGTGATGATAAACCAGAATTAGATAAAACATGGAAAGATGTTTCATTGAAAATTAAAGAGCTTGAAAATTCTCGTGCTGAAGCAATAGAAGAATTAAAGAATTTTGGAAATTAATTTTCAGTTACTATTTTTTGAAAAAATAAAAAATAAAAAATTTAAATAATGAGAAAAAAAATGTTCATTTCAGCAGTTTTTGTATTATTTTCTTTCATCGTACTGCCAGCAAAATCACAAAATATTTTTTTAGTAAAACAAAGTTTTGTATTAAATAACAATAATACATGCTTGTATTCTAATATCAACAATGATAAAAAAAGTGTTGTTTTTAGAAAAGATTATATGAATAATACTTTTCCTAGTTCTAATTTGGATATAAAATCAAGGTCAGATGACTACTGGTTTTATGGTAGTAGTATATTATTTGGATTAGCATTGGTTTCAGTTACAGCAGGAGTAATTTCTTATAGTTCTTATGAACCAAATCAGGCACCGCCAAGAAGAAGTGATTTTTCTTCGGACAAGAACTATGATTCAGCAAAAGATGATTTTGATAAAGCTCGAAAAAAAGGTTTAAATAATGGTATATGGGCGGGAGTATTTTTTGGTTGCTGTGCTACAATTTGTTGGGTTAAATTAAAAAAACTCACAAAAGGTCAAATTAGATTTAAGAAATTTCCATTTTAAAAAACGTAAAATTTTAGTAAATTAACAATAAGCGTATCACTATCTTTTTTGTGTTGTGAAATCAGCAAACAGTCTATTGATAAAAGTATCTTTGTTAAATTCGGTGCCT
Organism: Bacteroidales bacterium; assembly: GCA_029934515.1. Classification (GTDB taxonomy): domain Bacteria; phylum Bacteroidota; class Bacteroidia; order Bacteroidales; family JAADGE01; genus JAOZMB01. The sequence goes on along the minus strand of JAOZMB010000053.1, from coordinate 664 downwards.
GTTTGTTTACTCAACAATATGAAAAGTTTGTACGTCAGTTAACTAAATCATATAAATAATGAAAAAAAAAGTATTAATATTAGTGTTTTTTATATTATTTATCTTTATTGTGCAATCAGCAAAATCGCAATATTTATCTACATATAAAAGAATTGAATTAAAAAATAATATCAATTTGTGCAGTAATGTAAATCAGAGTGTAATATTAACAAAGAGCTACAATTCTTTACCAAAAATTTATTTAAATATAGAACAAAAAAAGATTAATGATAAAGATTTATGGTTTATTGGAGGTACTGCATTGTCTGTTTTATCTTTAAGTTCAATTGTTTACGGTACTGTATCTTATTTAGTTTATAAACCAAACGAAGCACCACCAAGGCGAGATAATTATACTACCGATTCTGAATATGCAGATGCAAGAGCTGATTTTGATAAACCTAAGTTTAGTAGTTTCAAAAAAGGAATTTGGATAGGTTTTGGACTGGGAGTAGGTGCTACTTTTTGTTTTTATTTTGAAGATATTGAAGATTTATTTTAGAAAAAAAGTAACTACACAGGGTTTTATATCCACTATATAGTTACAAATATTTTTATTTTGTGTTTAATTTATTTCTTCCCAATGTACAAGTTCCCATGTATTATATACCAGCACTATTTTTTT
>JAOZMB010000158.1 GCA_029934515.1 Bacteroidales bacterium | reverse complement strand
ACAACAAAATCTGGTTCTCCGTTTAAAATATAATTATTTAATTCGCATCTCATTTTGTATCCGTACCAATCTTTTATACGTTTGTTGCTAAATTTTACTTTATTTAAAACTGGTGCTATAAATTTTGTTGTTAAGGTTTGTTCGTTGTAAAGAGTCAAAGATAATTCATTTTCTTCAATCAAATTTTCCAAAAAAATAATTTCATTTTCTGACAATTTATATTTGTAATCAAACCATTTATTAAATTTATTCTTAGCTGATATTCGTTCTATATCAACAATTTCCATTAACTTGGACAAAGTCGCTTTTCTAAAAGACAATGTCTTTTTATTTGTTTTATATTTTTCGACAATCCATTTTTCTATTTTATTTACTGCATCACTGTTCATTCCGCTCATTAATATTTCTATTGCAGCGTCATCAAAAACTATATTATTTTTCATAAGATTTTTGTTTTAATATTTTATTTATAATTATAATCAATTTAAGCATAACAAAATAACGACAAACATTTTATTTACAGTATAAAAATTTAACTGCTTGCAAGTTAATGTAAATTTGTTTTAAATCGTTGAAATCCAAACAATCGAAACCTTTTGAAACGAAATATTCGTAATTATCGTTTTCTAATTTTTCGAGAATTATAAACTTCCAATATTGCCCGATAATAAAACCGCCTTTTATTTCGTTTTTATTGTTCAAAGTCATGGCGGCGAGCATGGCTGCAAGTACCTGATATTCTGGATTTCCATTTGGATTTATTGATTTTTTGTACTCCTGTAGGAAAAAGTATGGCGTTTTAGGTTCTTCGATTCCTGTTGCTACAACAAAATCTGGTTCTCCGTTTAAAATATAATTATTTAATTCGCATCTCATTTTGTATCCGTACCAATCTTTTATACGTTTGTTGCTGAATTTTACTTTGTTTAAAACTGGTGCTATAAATTTTGTTGTTAAGGTTTGCTCGTTATAATTTTGCAAATAAATTTTATTGTCTTTTATTAATTTTTTTAAAAAAAGCTCCTCTGACTTGTCTATTTCGTACTCATAGGAAAACCATTCTTTAAATTTATCATTGTTTATTATTTGTTCTATATCAACAATTTCCATCAATTTGGACAAAGTCGCTTTGCGGAAAGATAACTTTTTTTCAACAACACCAGATAATAATTGATATTCTCGAAGAAGCAATTCTTTAAATTGTAATTTGCCTGATTCGGTATCTATATTCATCTCTCTCATTAATTTATCTATTGTTGAATCGATAGAAGGCGAATAATTTTTATATTCTTTTGTCATAATTTTTTTTTTAATATTTATAAATTTTATATAAACTGTCGGCTGTATATATGTCAGAAGCATCAGTGCTGAAAATCAAGGAATTACTATTTTAAAAATATAAAATATTGATAATCAAGTATGATTTATTTTTGATGTGTTTGTCCTAAAGCTGAAAACTTGTGTTACGATTTATTCATAATTTTTGTAATATCAATAACTGATACAATACTTTTATAAAAACTTCCTTTTGCATTTTTTACTGGGATAAAAGTTTCATATAACCATTTTATTTTTCCTTTAAATACGTACTTGTTTACACCAACATAATTTATTCCTTTCTGTAGATTATTTAATATTCCGTTAAGTTTACCTATTTCTTTTTTTGGAAAGAAACTGTATAGCGATTTTCCAGTAAATTCGCTAGATGGTAGTTCTGTTATTTTTAGATATAATTTATTTGGTTGGAATATTTTCCCGTTGTTATCAATTTCAACTATTCCAACAGAATTATTTAATATAGTCATATTTTTTTCTAACAAAGCTGTTTGTATTTTTAATTCTTTTTCTTGTAGTTCTATTTTTTTTATAAAACTTATTTTTTCTGTTTTGTTTTCTTTTTCTAATTTATTATAGTTTCTTATTCTTATATTCTCTTTTTCTTTTATTTCTTCGAGTTTTGTTTGCAGTATAGCAATATTTTTTTTACTTTCTTCTTCTTGTTTTGCCAATTTTTCTGATTTTTCGTTTGATTCTTCGAGAAGTTTTACTGTTTGAATATTTGTTTTTATGTTTGATATTGTTGATGCTAATGTTTCTCCTATTTTTTCAACAAATTTTATTTGGAACTCTTCGAAATTATTAAATGAAGCAAGCTCTACTACACCATAAATTTTATCGTTTAGTTTTAATGGAACAATTAACAAACTTTTTGGGTTATCTTTTCCAAGTCCAGAAGTTATATGTACATAATTTTTAGGTATGTCTGTAATAAATATTGTATCTTTTTCCAGCACACATTGTCCGACAAGATTTTCGCCGAGTTCTATTTTTCTTTTTATAAATTTATGTCTATCGTATGCATAGAAAGAGTTAAGTTCAAGGAAAATATTATCTGGATTACTATCATTGATTATATACATTCCTCCGAGCTGAGCGTTCATATATTTTGTTAGCTTACTTATTGTAACCGATGTAAATTTTTCAAGAGTTTTGCTGTGTTCTCTAATTATTTCATTAAATTCTGCAAGTCCATGCGAAGTCCATCCTCTTTGTTGGTTTTCAATACGTCGCAACTCTGCTTCTTTCGATGCCACATCAAGGCTTGTTCTCATTTTAAGTAGTGAGTTACCAAGTACATCGTTTTTCCCTGATAGTTTAAATTCACTATCGAAATTACCTTTTCCAATTTCCGATGCAAATTCTGCTTTATCTTTCAAACCGGTAATAAGTTCGTTTAATGCAATTCCTATATTTCCGATTTCGTCATTTGCTGTTTCAACACTTTCTTCAGGTAATTCTCCTTTTGCCATCAAAAAAATAATTCTTCTCAAATAATTAATTGGCAAACTAAATGACCTTATCAACAATATTGCAATTATAACAATCATTGAAATAATGATAAATGCAGAAGCGATAATACTATTTGCAAATATCTCAAATGAGTTATTTATTTCATTATTCGCCTTCAATACTGTTTTCTTCTTATATAATCTAAGTTTATTTAATTTTACTATAATACTGTCTGTCATCTTCATCATTTGATTTCCTTCATCGACTTCAATCTGCAAATTTGTTATTAAATTAACATTATCATATTTGTCAAATTTATTAAGATGTGACATTATATTTTGATACCTATTTATAAGAACATCAGTTTGATTTAATAAACTATCGAGAACTTCTTTCGTATTGTCTTCCCATCTATAAGAAAGTTTTTTTATTTTTTCTTTGCTCTCTGGATATTTAATTTCACTAATTTTCTTCAGTTTAATTTTTTTTACAATATTATCATCGCTTTGTGTTCTTACCCAATATTTAATGAGTCCTTTTGTCTCCAACACCATTGACGATAGATTGTTCAGTGCTGTCATCGAAGGTACAGTATTCTCATTAACAGTTTCAATTACAGCTTTGTCTTCTATTAACATATTATATATCATTATATACGATACAAGCACTGCACTTAAAACAATTCCGAAATTTATAATAAATTTCGGAGCTATTTTTAATCTAAATTTTGTTTTCATTTTAAATATTTAATTAGAAATTTCAATTTCTCTGAACAAAGCGCTGGCAGAGGTTTTATTTTTATTTAGTAATTGTTAAAAAATAACTTTTTGATTTGTTTTTTGTAAAATACTTATTATCAGGTATAAACCAATTCGTAATTCGTAATTTATAATTCATAATTTACTTACTTACTTATTTATTTGTTTTTTCGAGTTTAAAATTTTCATTATACTGCAAAATATGTATGCTGTTATTTTCAAAACCATTGTTAATTCCAGTTCGTTCAAAATTAAAATCAAAAATTATACCTTTTCTGTTTGGGAGTTTGTCATAAGGAGATAAACAAAACTGAAAATTCCTGCCGTATTGTTTAATTGCATTAAGAAAATAGTTCATAATATCATATCCTTCAAAAGCATAAAGACTTGGTTCTGTCCTATAAATATCTCGATATTTATTCAAAAAACTTTTTACACGCCAATTATCATAATCAATATAAAAAGAAGATACATAGTGAAATGACAATTTTTTTAGATATGAATGGTTTATATTTTTATGTAATTCCCATGATGGTTCTCCGATTAATATTATTTCATATTTTTTTGTCAATTCATGTAAATTTTTAATAACTTTTGTTATAAAAACTTCACTATTAGATGGTATTATTATTATATTTTTCAAACCAGGTGATAGAGCATTTCTTATCGCACTAATTCCTCCTTTGTTATAATTGATATTTTTTAGAACAACTTCTTTTATATCTTTTCGTGACGAAAATGATTTAACAAGTTTTTTCTTGTAAATATCTATTTTTTCTTTTTCTTTTTTGCTTCCGTTATGCACAATAACTATACATGTATCATATATTCGACATAAAAAATCAGATGTTTTTTTTATTTTCATTACATCAGATGGCATAACTTCAAAAATAAACGGGTTATTTTTTAAAACAATATTCTTTTTTGATAAAGGTGAAATAAGATTTATTTTATGAGTCTTCGCAAAATTACCAACAATTTTTATATTTTTTGAATAAACAGGACCAATAATCAAATCAATATTAGAAAATTCTGGTTTGCTAATTATCTGTTTAACTTTTGCTGGACTGTTCTCTGTATCATAAACAAACAAATTTAACGATAATCCTTGTGTTTTTAATTGCTGAACAGCTACTAATGCACCTTCATAAAACTCATAGAATCGACGTGTATTTTTATAGAATAATTTGTCGTCCTCGTCTTCATATTCACCGCTTGTGATTGTATTTCTGTAAAGATTAAAAGGAAGCATCAAAGCAATATTAAATTTCTTTGAACTATTATATACAAACCTATTACATGGAGTTACATTTGGGGTTTCAAAATAAAGATTACTATATCTATGAAAATTAGAATTCGGAGTGTTGTCATAAGAAATAGGCAAACGCTCTGTGTTATCATAATTAATTTTAGATATTTTTAGTACCTGTCCTACTTTTAAACCTTTTTTTGCATCAGAGTTAGTTAGTTTTATTTGTTCTATTGTCGAACCGTAAAGCTGTGATAGAGAGAACAAAGACTCGCCACTTATAACAGTATGGTAAAAATAATTATCATCTTGGAATTCAAAATTACCTTTTTCAAGGTTTGGAATTTTAATTATCTGACCGACATTTATATTATATTTTGCTGCTGAGTTATGTAATATTATATCATTTATCGAAACATTATACTTTCTGGATATAGAATATAGGGTTTCACCTTTTTCTACTTTGTGTGTAGAATAATCTGCTTTATCACTTTGTCCTTCTGTTATAAATGGAATTTTTAATACTTGTCCAGATTTAATGCCTGATGTAAAAATATTATTCTCTTTATAAATATTTTTTTGAGATACATTATAAACCTTGCTTATTGAATATAAGGTTTGACCAGCCTTTACGATATGTAAATATATTTTTTTTCCGTCAATAATAATAATTTTATTAGAACGTTCGGTTTTTACCTGAGCAAGAACTGTTGAAATGAAAAAAGTCAGTACAACTAAATTTATAAATTTATTCATATTTTAATTTGTTTTTAATATATTGAAAATCGGACAAATATAAAACAAAAATATTTACTTTATAAATTTTATTTTTTAATAGTCTATTTATGATTGTCTTTTTTGAAGAAGGAAGTTATATCGTATTGATTTTCAATGATAAAAAAAACACACAAAATATAAACTTGTCAGTAGTTCTTACATATTTAATAAGAATAATATTTTGATTTTTTACAAATATGTAAAATATAAAATAGTGTAGTAATTAGACAGAACTATAATAATTATTTTCAATTATATGAAATATTATTAACTTTGTGCAATGTTTTTGATAAAAAAACATCTAAAAATATTAAAGATTATTTTGTAATAAAATAGAGTTTGTAATATTTGTTTAGTTGTCAGTGATTTTGTGGCTTGCTTTTTTGTTTTTTGATATTGTGAAAAATACAGCAATTCTCATTTTAATTTTAATTCTTTGAAAAACAAGATTTTATAAAATGAATTTTCGCGCTGAAAATATTGCAAATTAAACAAATATTTTGTAATTTTGCTAAATTAAAATACAATAGGGATGATAACAAAAGTATAAAATTATCA
>JAOZMB010000052.1 GCA_029934515.1 Bacteroidales bacterium | reverse complement strand
ACTAAAATGGGTTTTAATTTTGAAAAAAATCTGATACATCAAACACAAGCAGTAAATAACTCTATTGCGGTTTTTGAAAATGTAAAGATAAAAAAAGCAGTCGGAGTTGATTATAAATTTATCAATCCTGCTTTTGATATTTATGATAATTTTGCTTATATAGATAATCTTCACAAAATAAAAGACAATAGCAAAATAGAAGAATGCCCCGACCAAGACAGTCGTATCATAGATATAATGATGGAGACAGGAACAGGAAAAACATACACCTACACAAAAACTATTTTTGAACTAAATAAAAATTTTAATATTTTTAAGTTTGTTGTCATCGTTCCGACCTTGTCTATAAAAGCAGGCACTATTGATTTTTTAAAATCCGACAGTTCAAGAGAACATTTTAAGGAACAATACGGCAAAATAATTAGATTACATATTGTTTCAAGTAAAAAAAGAAAGCGAAACAAAAAATCATTTATTCCTCCTGCGATTAGCAGTTTTGTAAATGCTGGCTTATTTGAAAAAAATCAAATTCAAGTAATGATAATCAATGCTGGTATGATAAATTCCGAGACAATGCAAAAAAGTTTTGATACAGGTATATTTGATAAATATGTTGTTCCTTTTGATGCTATCGCTGCCGTAAAACCATTTCTAATAATAGACGAACCACATAAATTTGCAAGAGCAAACAGAACTTGGGAAAATATTCAAAAAATGAAACCGCAGTTTATTTTAAGATACGGAGCTACTTTTCCTGAAAAAGAAATTAAACAAAAAAATATATTTGGAAAATTAGAAAAAATAAAAATAAAAGATTATCATAATCTTATTTATACATTAACAGCCGTAGATTCATTTAACCGCAATCTCGTGAAAGGCGTTATTGGTCATATTACAGAATTTGAAGAAGGTAAAAATGCAATAGTGAAATTTGTAAACTCTGATGGTAAAGAAGCCACTTTTGAACTAACAGAAAACAATAATAAAAAAACATTTAAAGTTATCAAAAAAACAAGTTTAGAAAAAATACACTCTGCCATGCTTGGCTTATATGTTGAGAAATTGAATAAAAGCACAGTCGTTTTATCAAACGGTATAGATTTAAAAAAAGGCGATAAAATAAACCCTTATTCTTATGCCGAAAAACTGCAAACAATAATGATTCAAAAAGCCTTAAAAAGTCATTTTGAGTTAGAAAAAAAATATCTTACAAGAGACGTGAAAATAAAACCAATAACATTATTTTTTATTGATAATATTAACGAATACAGAAACGAAAACGGATACATAAAAACAAGCATAGAAAAATTAATTAAAGCAGAAGCAGAAAATCAACTTAAAATAATACAATCGGAACTAAAAACTCAAAACTTAAAACTCAAAACTAATAACTATTACAAATCTTTTTTAGAAAAAACCTTAGAAGATATATCGAAAACACATGGAGGTTATTTTTCAAAAGATAACACAGGGAAAGATGAGGCAATAGAAAAAGAGATATATGAAATTCTGCACGACAAACAAGCAATACTAAGTTTAGAAAATCCACGACGTTTTATTTTCTCTAAATGGACACTGCGAGAAGGTTGGGATAATCCCAATGTTTTTCAGATATGTAAACTTCGCAGTAGTGGTAGCGAAATATCTAAATTACAAGAAGTCGGCAGAGGACTACGTTTGCCTGTAAATGAATACGGAAACAGAGTAAAAGATGAACAATTTTACTTAAATTACTTTGTAGATTTTACCGAAAACGATTTTATAGATACACTTGTAAATGAAATAAATCAAAAGTCAGGAGCAATTTCTATTGAGGAAACTCCCGAAAAACTTACAGATAATATTATCCGAAAAATTTGTGATTTATATGAAACAAAAGAAGATGATTTGCTCGAACTTTTAGATGAAAAAAATCTAATAACAAGAACGAATAAATTTAAAGAAAACGGCTTTGAATACATAAAGAAAAACTACACTCTTATTTTTGAAGGAGTCGGCTCAAATAAAATACGCAAAGAAGGAAAAGAAAAGAAAAAAATAAGAGTTCGAACAGAAAAATACCAAGAGTTAAAAGACCTTTGGGAAAAGCTAAATGAAAAAGTAATTTTAGAATATAAGTTCAAAGACGAAGCAAATTTTAAAAAACTTTTTACAGCTTTTCTTAACGAACAAAAAAACAACTTTACAATAAAAGGAATAAAAGAACGAAAGACAAAAATTGAAATTAAGGATAAAATCGCAATTTCAACAGAAGAAATATCTGTTCTACATAACAAAATCACAGCTGTTTCAACAATTAAATATAGTGAGTTCATTAAAGAATTATCAAAAACATTAAATATCAATCTAAAAACATTACACAATTCTTTTAAAGAATCTGAAATTGAAATTAACAAATACCTAAATAACTCAACAATAAGAATTATAAAACAAAATTTTGATAACTATTTAATGTATAATGCGATAGATAAATTTAGTATTGAATATAAGAAGGTAACAAATAGCATTCATCCTACAAAATTAACAGACAAGAAAGGAAATGTTCTTAAAGAAATAAACGCATCAGATATTGGTGTTTTGCAGTCAGACGACAAAGTAGCAGAGAATTATTTTTTTGATGAACTATTTTATGATTCGGAACTTGAAAAGGAAAATATTAAAACAAAAATCGAAGAAGTTATAATTTTTTCAAAGATACCTAAAAATTCAATAAAAATTCCTGTGGCAGGAGGGAAGAGTTATTCTCCTGATTTTGCCTATGTAGTAAACTTAAAAAACGGAGAGAAAAAGCTATATTTTATCGTAGAAACTAAAAATACAAACGAAGCAAGTTTAAGAAATGAAGAGAAGCAAAAAATAAAACATGCTGAAAAATTCTTTGCTGGAGATGTAAAGATAAAGTTTAAAACACAATTTAATAATAAAAAAATTGTTGATTTAATTCATGAAGTAACGAATGGAATATAATTTGATAAATTATTACAAAAAGGCACAAATACAAAATTGCAATAAAAACATGTTTTTCACTTGTCCTTGATTATAAAAAAAATATCATTACTTAAAATTAATATCACCAAAAAATGACAGCAGTTTACAACGAAGATACAATAAAAACGCTTGAATGGAAAGAGCATATTCGTAAACGTCCGGGTATGTATATAGGCAAGCTGGGCGATGGTTCGTCGCAGGACGATGGTATATATGTTTTATTAAAAGAAGTTTTTGATAATTCAATTGACGAATATATGATGGGACACGGCAAAAAAATTGATGTCGTGTTGGATAAAGGAAGTATAAAAATTAGAGATTACGGTCGAGGAATACCACTAAGTAAGGTACTCGATGTATCTTCTAAAATGAATACTGGGGCTAAATACGATTCACGTGTTTTTAAAAAATCAGTTGGACTTAACGGCGTAGGTATTAAGGCGGTGAACGCTCTTTCCGAAAAATTTGTAATAAAATCGTTTCGCGAAAAAAGTGTAAAAGAGGTTGAATATTCAAAAGGAAATGTTATTGCCAATAAAAATATAAAGCAAACAAAAGAAAAAAACGGAACAGAGATTTTTTTTGTTCCAGATGAAAGTCTTTTCAACAATTATCATTACCTTGAAGATTATATCGGAGAGATGATGAAAAATTATGTTTACCTCAATACTGGATTGACAATAAATTTTAACGGCAAAAAGTTTTATTCAAAAAATGGATTGCTCGACCTTCTGAGTGAAAATATAAAAGAGGAAAATCGACGTTATCGTATTATACATCTACGAGGCGAGGATATTGAAATAGCATTGACTCACGGCAACCAGTACGGCGAAGAATATTACAGCTTTGTCAATGGACAACATACAACACAGGGCGGGACTCATTTAATATCATTTCGGGAAGCTATTGCAAAAACAATTCGAGACTTCTATAAAAAAGATTACGAGCTTGCTGATATCAGAACATCTACTGTTGCCGCAATAAGTATAAAAGTTCACGAGCCTGTTTTTGAATCGCAAACAAAAACTAAACTTGGCTCGAAAAAAATTGCTCCTGATGGTCAGACAGTTAGAAGTTTTATACTTGATTTTGTTAGCAATAAGTTAGAGGTTTTTTTGCATAAAAATCCAAAAATTGCAGAAGAGATTCAAAAGAAAATTCAAGATTCCGAAAAAGAACGCAAAGCAATATCTGGAATAAAAAGACTTGCGCGAACGAGAGCAAAAAAAGCAAACCTACACAACAAAAAACTTCGCGACTGTCGGATACATTACAATACGAAAAAAAAAGGAGCCAAAGAATCTACATTATTTATTACAGAGGGCGACTCAGCAAGTGGCTCAATCACAACGGCAAGAGACGTGAAAACACAGGCTGTTTTTAGCCTAAAAGGAAAACCATTAAATACATATACGCACAAAAAAAAGGTCGTTTACGAGAACGAAGAGTTTAATCTTTTGCAGGCTGCACTTAATATAGAAGACGGATTGGAAAATTTGCGTTACGGAAAAATTGTAATAGCTACCGATGCCGATGTAGATGGAATGCACATTAGACTGCTTCTTATAACTTTTTTTCTTAAATTTTTTCCTGATATAATAAAAAATAATCATCTATATATTTTGCAAACGCCTCTGTTCAGAGTGAGAAACAAAAAAAATACTGTATATTGTTACTCAGAAAAAGAGAAACAAAATACAGTTATTAAACTTGGAAAAACATCTGAGATAACTCGTTTTAAAGGACTCGGCGAGATATCTCCGAGCGAGTTCAAATATTTTATAAACGAGAACATCAAACTCGACCCTGTTATTATAAATAAAGAAGATTCTATCTCAAAGATGCTTGATTTTTATATGGGCAAAAATACTCCTGCACGTCAACTTTTTATTATCGAGAACCTCGAAAAAGAAGAAGATATTATTGTCTGATAGTTCAAGATTTTATAGTTTATTTTTCACATAGTTCTGTAAGCACTCCAAGTGTTGATTTGGGGTGCAGGAAACCTATTTTCAGTCCTTCTGCACCTCTTCTTGCTTTTTTATCAATTAGTTTTACTCCTTTTTCTTCTGCCTCCAGCAATGATAAATTTACGTTATCTGTCGCAAAAGCTATGTGATGTATTCCTGTTCCTCTTTTTTTTATAAATTTTGCAATAGGGCTGTCATCTGATATAGCTTCAAGAAGTTCTATTTTTGTTTGTCCTATTCTAAAAAAAGCAGTCCTTACTTTCTGTTCTTTAACCTCTTCTGTGGCATAACATTTAAGTCCGAGTATATTTTCGTAATATTTTTTTGCTTCTTCTATATTTTTGACCGCTATTCCGATATGTTCTATATGTGTAAGATTCATTTTTTGTATTATTATATTAGTTATATTTTATGTTCTTAAAATAATTAAAATTTGCTATTATTGAAAATAATAATTCCTTGATTTTCAGCAATTAAATATTTTGATGCGTTTGCCCTAAAAAATCAGTGTTTCTATTACTCCGATAAATAGGAACGCTGAAGAACGCGGATTATACGGATATTTCACGGATTTTTGTTGCAAAGATATAAATATTGTTTTTCAAGTTGTTAGTGGTTATGTTTACACTGCACTCGGCATATGCTTTTCACATGTCGCTGATTCGTTTTTATTCTATTACTATCAGGTAAAAACACCTACAAGCGCAAATTTATAATTTTGATTTTAGATTTTAATTTGTATGATATTAATTTTATCTTTAATTTTGCAAATATATTTATTTTTATCAAAAAAAAACACTACTGTGTAGAATTATTCAAATTTGTTTTCATTTTAAAAATAAATATATTAATTAAATATTATCTTTGCAACAAATTAAAATTTATTTAAATCAAAAAAAATAAAATGAAAAAAATACTGTTACAATTTTTAGGAATTATTTTTATTTCAAATTTAGCCTTTTCACAAAGTCAAGTAATTTTTAGTAAAAGCAAAGAAGATGTTTTTTTAATAAAATCATCAACAGGACAGAACAATATTAAAAATGCAATTTTAAAAAAAATAGCAAAAGGAAATAATGTGCCTGTTGGTAATTTGCGTGTCTCTTTTTCTTATACAGAAACACTACAAATTCTTAAACGTAGAGATAAACTTGAACTCTCTGTAAATCTAAAAAATTTTAATCTTACAGGAGATATAAATTATAAAGAATTCCCACTTAAAAATAAACTTATTCCAAGCAAATTATCTTTTGTTTTGCAGTGGATGAAAGGAAAAAAAATCTTAAAAACTTTTAATTTTAATGATGTTAAGATTTCGGGAAATGATATTGAAATTGTTAATATGACCGTTCCAGATACTATTAAAAATAATAAGAAAAATAAAAATTATAAAATAAAAATTATAAACAAAAAATTTGATTATACACGAAATAATAAAAGACGTTTTGATAAAAGAGTTTCATTAATAGATAAATATTATTCGGAAAATAAAAAAATTAGAAACAAACTAAGAAAAATAAATGAAATAAATTCAGATGAAGCTGTTTTAAGTCAATTCGATAATATTAAACAATTATATACATTTCATGATTTGGCAAAAAAATCGCTTGATTATGCAAATATGATTGAAAAAGAAAAATTTTATAAAAAATTAGAATTGAACAAAACCGACCCTAAAACATTGAAAAAGAAACTCAATAACTTAAAAAATAAAAGTAAAACCTTGTTATCAGCATGCGATCATGTTATAAATAATCTTGATGCTGTTTATTTCGACAGAGGAATGGATATGCTTATAAAACAAAACACATCGAGAGCAAAAATAAATTTTAATAAATCAATAGAAATAAATCCTCAATTTGCACCTTCACATCTTCAACTTGCAAAATTATTTTATCATCAAGGATATGTAAATGAAGCAATTAATAAACTATTTGATATCACAAAAATGACACCAGATAGAGAAACAAGAATTCAAACAATAGAACTTGCAAACGGTATTTATAAAGATTTTTTGCTTGATGCAAATAATTTGAACAATAGAAAACTATACGATGATGCTTTGATTGTGTTGGAATCTGCTTTACGTTTATGTAATGATTTTCCTGAAGTGCAATGCCTAAATAATATGAATAATGAATTTTCGAGAGCCGTATTCGGAAAATATGACTTAATTCTTTATGATATTGATATAGCTATTTCGAAAAATGATTTGTTTAATGCAGAGAAACTTATTGATATTGCAACAAAATATCAAATAAAAAATTCAGATTTTATTGTCAATGATGATGATATAACTATTAGAATTGAAAATATTTATAAGCGGTATATCGAAATTGGAAACTCTTATGTAAGACAAAAATATTTTGAAAAAGCAATTATTGAATTTAATGAAGCAAATAGGATTTGTAATAATTATATAAAAATCAGATGTACTCAGGCATTGGAAAACGGATATTTGAACGCCCATACTGGGATTTACAAAAAAATGATTGTAGATGCTCAAACATCTCTTAATAGAAATAATTTGAACATTGCAGATGACTTGATTATCTCGGCTATAAGTTACAGAGAACAACATTATTTGCGCCAAGCTGTTAATGAAAGCAAATTATTGTTTGATATAAAATCAGCTATTTATAATGATTGTATAAAAAAAGGCGAAAGTTTTATGAGTTCAAAAAATTTCCGACAGGCGCTTGTTAATTTTGATAAAGCACTTGATATCGAACAAAAATATAATACTGTTCCATATAATCAATTGCATAATTATATCAAAAAATCTGCTGAGGGTTGGACTTTGCAAATCGTGGAAGATGGGAAAAGTAAAGTAAAAGTAAATAATTTGACTTCGGCAAGGCGTTGTTATTCAAATGCCAAGAACGTCGTTTTAACATATAATATAGAAAATAATCAGACCACAAGAAAAGCAATTATCGAGCTTAAAGATATGATTTTCAAACAAGAATGTATTAATGCGCAGAACGCTTATGATAATTATTACAGAAAAGCAATCGAACAGATTAATGAAAATAAATATATTGAAGCAGATAATACATTGTCAAAAGCAATAAATTATGCAGATAAAAATTCACAATGCGATATTGATACTCAAAATGTAAATTCGAAAAAAAATGAAATTGCACAGGCTGTTAATTTTACAAAACAAATGAACAACGTATTAGAAGATATTAAAAGAAAAAATTATAACTCGTCAATAGACAAATATATAAGTGCAGGAGAGTTTTATTACAGTAGAAATATATCTCGTTTCGGATTAGAATATAAAGAGCTTTTCGATTTTATATTATTAAAAAATTCAAATTTTATAAATTTTGCAGTTGGATATTATTTTAACAAAAAAGAATACGAAAAAGCTGTGCAATTGCTTAAAACACTGAGTAACAGAGAATATAGACGTAGGAGTTCAAAAAATAATCAAACAATTCTCGGTACAGAACTCGCAACAAAAGACTTTAATCAAGCCCCAAATTCAAACTATAAAACAAATATTACAAAATATACAGGAGGCGACCGGTTCTTTAAATTCTTTGCAAAGGCTTACAAAAAACAATGGAAAAAACTTAAATAACAACAGATAAAAGATAATGGATAATGTGAAAATTATCCATTATCTACTTCAATTAATTTATCAATTTTGAATATTCTTCGTAAGACAACAACTCATCAATTTCATTTTTATTTTCTATTGCTACTTTTATAATCCAACCTTTATTGTACGGGTCTTTATTTATTATATCTGGATTGTCTTCGAGTTCTGAATTAAACTCCAAAACTTCACCCGAAATAGGCATAAATAGGTCGGATACAGTTTTTACGGCTTCTATCGTTCCGAATGCTTCACCTTTTTCTAATGTTTCTTCTTCCGTTTCTACTTCCACAAACACAATATCACCAAGCTCTTTTTGTGCAAAATCAGTTATTCCAATAATCGCATTTCCGTTTTCTACACTTACCCATTCGTGGTCGTTTGTGTATTTCAAATTTTTATGTATGTTCATATTTTATTTATTAATAAATAAATTATTTCAAATTGTCAATTATCTTAATTAAGCATCAATATTAGCATAAGTTGCATTTTCCTCTATAAATTTTCTTCGTGGCGGTACATCACCTCCCATTAACATAGAAAATATTCTGTCCGCTTCTATACTGTTATCAATAATAATTTGTTGGAGAGTTCTTTTTTCTGGATCCATTGTCGTGTCCCACAATTGTTCGGCGTTCATTTCACCAAGACCTTTGTATCTTTGCACGCTCACACCACTGTCTTTTCCTTTTCCAAGTTCTGCAACCGCCTTTATACGTTCTTCTTCGTTCCAGCAATATCGCATTTGTTTTCCTCTTTTTACAAGATAAAATGGCGGAGTAGCAATATATAAATAACCATGTTCTATTAGTTCTTTCATATATCTGAAAAAGAACGTCATTATAAGTGTTGTTATATGACTTCCGTCAATATCAGCATCAGTCATAATAATAATTTTGTGGTATCTCAGTTTTGATAGGTTTACCGCTTTGCTATCTTCTTTTGTTCCAATTGTAACACCAAGCGCCTTAAAAATATTTTTTATTTCTTCGTTATCAAAAATCTTGTGGTGCATTGCTTTTTCAACATTAAGAATTTTACCTCTCAGGGGCAATATAGCCTGATATTTTCTGTCTCTTCCTTGTTTTGCAGTTCCACCAGCGGAGTCACCTTCAACAAGAAATACTTCACAAAGTTTAGGGTCTCTCTCTGAACAATCAGCAAGTTTGCCCGGTAAACCAGCACCGCTCATAATATTTTTGCGTTGTACAAGCTCTCTTGCCTTACGTGCTGCGTGTCTCGCCTGTGCTGCAAGTATTACCTTTTGAACAATTATTCTTGCATCTTTTGGATTTTCTTCGAGATAATTACCAAGTGTTTCACTTACAGCTTTATCAACAACTATACTAATATTTGAATTTCCAAGTTTTGTTTTTGTTTGTCCTTCAAATTGAGGTTCTGCAACCTTCACCGAAATAATTGCAGTTAGACCTTCACGAAAATCATCGCCGTTAATATTAAATTTTAATTTGGAAAGCATTCCAGATTTTTCTGAATAACTTTTTAATGTTCTCGTTAGTCCTCTCCGGAAACCTGTAAGATGTGTACCACCTTCATGCGTATTAATATTATTAACATAAGCATGAATATTTTCACTAAAAGATGTATTATATTGCAATGCTATTTCTACTGGAACATCATTTTTAACAGTCTCTATATGAATTGTATCTTTTATTATTTTTTCTCGTGTTTCGTCAAGAAACTCTACAAATTCTTTTAAACCTTCTTTTGAATAAAAATCTTCGCATTTAAAATTTCCATCATCATCTGTTATTCTTTTGTCAGTCAGTTTAATTTTTATTCCTTTATTCAAATACGAAAGTTCGCGCATCCTTGTCGCCAGAATATCATATTTATATTCTGTTATATCAAAGACTGTTTTGTCTGGCGTGAAGTCTATTTGTGTTCCTGTTTTATCGCTTGTTCCTACCACTTTTATATCGCTAAGTGGTTTTCCTATATTATACATTTGCTGATATATTTTGCCGTCTCTAAAAACAGTTGCTGTTAGCGATGATGATAATGCATTTACACATGATACACCTACGCCGTGCAATCCGCCTGAAACTTTGTATGTATCTTTATCAAATTTTCCTCCAGCATGTAATATCGTCATCACTACTTCTAATGCCGATTTACCTTCTTTTTCGTGAAAACCAACAGGTATTCCTCTTCCGTTATCAATAATCGAAATCGAATTATCTTCGTTTATCGATACTTGAATATTATCGCAATAACCGGCAAGTGCTTCGTCTATTGAATTATCAACAACTTCGTAAACAAGGTGATGTAAACCTCTTTCGCTTACATCACCTATGTACATTGCTGGACGTTTTCTTACAGCTTCTAAGCCTTCTAAAACTTGAATATTATCAGCGCTATATTTATTTTGTTTTTTAACTTTCTGCTTTGCTTCCATTTATATTGTTGTATATACTTATTTAATTGTGAAATTTTAAAGCTCTTAATATTCAAGAACTAGTACTTAATTTAAAGTAAAAAAATTATACAAAAATATATAAAATATAACAAAATCAGAAATTTATTTTTGAATATTTTAAAAATATAATTATTATAATAATAAGCTGTTAATTTTTCAAGTTTTCAAGTTTTAAAAAATGAATATTTAGTATTTTATTTACATTCCGTTGTTCAGAGTTGCCCACCAGATTTTTGTATATAAATTATCCTGTCCCTGGGTTGCAATCGCATTATTATAATTTTCTGAATTTAACAAAAGTTCGTTACTTGGATAATAAATACGACATGGAACAGTATTCTGGTCAACATCAATCAATCCATTTAATGTTCCTTCACTTATATTAACATCCCATTTTTGTAATTTAGGATATCCGGTACGTCTATATTCAGCAAAAGCTTCAAATCCATTAAGATACAATGCAATCCATTTTTGAGTTATTATTTGTTCTAATTGTTCGTTACTATTTGCATTTGAATTGTATGCTGCTGCGCCCACAAGATATTCTTCAATTATATTATTATCAATATCAAAATATTCCATATTCGCTCTTATTCCTTCTTTGTAATATTCTTCTGGCGTACTTCCTCCCCATGCTCTTAGTGCCGCTTCTGCTTTTAGAAAACATAATTCCGAATAACTTAACAATATATTTTCACTGTCTGGTTCTTCGAGAAACCGTAATCCAATTTTAGATGTTCTGACTATTAAATTATTCCCAAATGCCTGGCAATCAATTTCTTCTTTGCTCATCAAATTTGGCATTCCTATTATAGTATCTGGGTTCAATATTGTTGGCTCTGCATAAATAGAAAGTCTTGGGTCATCAAAACTACGTAACATACCAACCATAAAATCGCTTATTTGTCCTAAATTTGCAGGTGCATTTGTATGCCAATCGTACCAAGGATTACGGTCTGCTTCTGTATCAATATATTGAAAAGTAACCGATTCATTGTTTCCAGAAATAAAATTATCATTGTTCATTAATTCCGAAACTACTGTTTGATTTCCACTTCGTATGGCAAGTTTCAATTTTAAAGAATTTGCAAATTTTATCCATAAATTAATTCTTGTTTCATCTGTTCCATCGAACAATATATCAGCATTATCTGTAAAAAATGGTTTTGTCATATCTATATCAGCTACTGCTTCTGTCAGCTCTTTTAACATATCTTCATAAATATCTTCCTGATTATCATAAGCTGGTTTAAGTATTCTCTCTTCTCCTATTGCTCTCATTGCTTCTGAGTACGGCACACTACCCCATAAATCAGTAACTTTCTGAAACATATAAACTTTCCAAATTCTTGCCACTGCATATTTATTTATATCCTCAGGTTCTTCTTTTGTAATATTCATAAGCTCATTTGTGTTCAACAAAACCTTCGTATAAATCGACTCCCATAATATTTGTATTGTTGATTGCCCTAAATTTTCATAAGACGGCATAATAGAATACCCAAAAAACTGTGCCGTGTACATTACCCATCTGTTTAAGTACGAGGCATTTGTATTAAACATATCATATTCTCCTCCTCCTTCTTTCAGAATATATGTAAATAAATCAGACGGATTTGTAATTGTTGGGTTATTGGGGTTTTCGTTTATTTCTTCGAAATCTTTTACGCATGCACTCAATGTTATTAAGAACACTAATAAAATCAAAGAGTATTTTAAATTTATATTTTTCATTATCTATTTATTAAATATTAAAATATTAAAAAAAATGAGTAATTATTGTCTGGAATACATTTAGAAATTAAAAATTTAATTTTAATGTAAACCCTAAACTTCTTGCCGTTGGCGTTGAGAAGTACTCCAGCCCGAGTCCGTTGTTTTGATTTGAAAACGAAGACTCTGGGTCTATATTCGGAACACCGCTATATATCAACCAAAGATTTCTTCCAACAAGAGAAAAACTTGCTCTATTTAATTTAAATTTAGAACTTATTTTTTCAGGAATATTAAAACCAATAACAAGCTCTCTTAATTTTACATAACTCGCATCGTATATATTAAACTCAGATATTTTGTTATAATGACCCTGATAAAAATATGTTTTAGGATTCATACCTTTGTCATTTACTGTTCCGTCTGGATACACTCCTTCTGGAACATATCCTATCGGATTTCCTTGTGCATCGACACCGTTTATTCGTTCTTCGTCTGTTGCCGCATACCATGATTCTCTTCCTTCTAATGTCTCAACAAATTGTCCATTTCCCATTCCGTACTGGTTCGTCCCCGAATAAATATCTCCTCCCATCTGAACACCTATCGAGAAGCTCATGTATAAATTCTTATATCCAATCGAATTGCTTATTCCTCCTGTCCAGTCTGGCGTTATATTTCCGAGTATTTTCATATCAGAACTTTTAGTATATTCTCTTGATACTGGGTCTACCAGTTTTTGTCCAGTAATAGAATCTCTTAAAATATAATAACCAATTATATCACCGTAAGAATTTCCCGGTCTCGCTTCAATACTTACTTGACTTGTTCCTGTAACAATAAACGTTTCCACTTCTCCGAGATTAATTACTTCTGACATATTTTTAGCAAAATTTACCGTAAAATTCCAAGAGAAGTCTTTTGTTTTTATCGCTTCAACAGATATTAATAGTTCTATTCCTTTGTTTTCTATTTCACCAGCATTAATCATTGCTACATCAAATCCAGTTGTTTTTGATACTTCTGTTCTCAATATTTGATTAACAGTACTTGCACTATAAGCTGTAAAATCTACACCAATTTTGTTTTGAAAAAATCTTAAATCAGCTCCTGCTTCCCAAGAATATGTTTGTTCTGGTTTTAAATTTGATAAAGGTAACAAAGAGCTTAAAAAACTTGCTGACTGGCTTCCGTAATTTGTCGAGAAGAACTCTGGTTCCAGTAAATGCGGGTCTGCATCATTACCAACTTTTGCCCATGATACTCTAATTTTACCAAAAGTAAATATTTTAGACCTAATATTAAAAGCCTCATTAATAACAAAACTTGTACTTACCGACGGATAGAAATAAGAATTATTATCATAAGGTAAACTAGAAGACCAATCTTTTCTTGCTGTAATATCTACAAAAATAAATGATTTATATGCAATTTGCGAAAAAGCATACAACGAGTTAAGATGTTTTCTTTTTACAGTTGTTCCTATTGAGTTCTGCGACCTATCAACATAATTATTCAAAGAGAAAAAATCTGGAATTTTTAATGCTGAAATTTTCGATGATAATATATTTAGTTCACTTGTCATTTTGTTTCCGCCAAAACTTAATCCTATATCAAAATCGCCAAAAGATTTATTTATATTAAATAAAAAATCGCTGTTCATAGAGCGGAATGCGAGCTTCGTTTCCGAATATTGACCGTCTTGATTAAACAAAGAATAACTTGCTGTCCTACGAAACCTTTTTTCATTATAAAAATCAGTACCCGTTCTGAGCAGTAAACTCAGCCAGTCTGTGATTTGATAATCTAATTTAAGATTTCCTATAACTCTGTCTTTTTCATCGTTATTTGTATTTTCGTATATATGCCAAAAAGGGTTTTTGTGGTTTTGGTCTATTTCATAATAATTATTTTCGTAACCGTATTGGTCTTTGTAGTATTCTTTCAACTTATTAATATCCATATTTCTTGGCAACCAAATAAGTGTTTTCGCACCGCTCTCAGTGTTCGATTGTCCTGCACGATTGAATGCTTCACCTCTTACATAATTAACTTTTGCATCAATATTAATTTTGTCAGATAATTCTGAAGTACTTCTAAGCGTTATAGAGTTCCTTTTATACCAACTGTTTGGAATAATATTTTTACTGTAAAGATTTGTATTTGATAGTCTAAACGTTGCTTTTTCATTTCCTCCGTCTATCGCTATCGAATTTGTTGTTGTAAATCCTGTTTCAAAAAAATCTTTTACATTATCAGGATGCGCTTCAAGTTTTCCTATTTTTCCGTACCAGTGTAATACTTCCTGTCCATTCATTTCTGGTCCCCAACTAGATGTAGGATTTTCAATATATCTTAAACTGTCGTATCCTGGATACAACACTTTTTGTTCTTCTGTTAATACGTTCCACAAAATATTTCCTTCATCACCCATTCCGTATTTATTTTGATATTCTGCTTGTATATCAGCTGTTTCAATTGTTGTTGTTGAACTAAACGATACACCAATACCTTTTTTCTTACGTCCTTTTTTTGTTGTAATAATAACAACTCCATTAGCAGCTCTTGAGCCATAAAGCGCAGCAGCATTTGGACCTTTAAGAATAGTTAAACTTTCTATATCATCTGGATTTATATCAGATACACCGTCTCCATAGTCGTGCTGGTCGCTTGAGTTCCAGTTTGTTGTTTCATGATTTGAATTATCAATAGGCACTCCATCGACAACAATAAGTGCCTGATTATTTCCGCTAATTGAAGAGTTCCCACGTATTACAACTCTTGACGAACCTCCTGCACCTCCTGAAGTACTTGATATTTGTACTCCAGCTACTTTCCCTGATATTGAGTTCATTATGTTCGACTCTCTTGCTTCTGTTAGTGCATCACCTTTAATGTCCGTTGCCGAATATCCAAGAGCTTTCTTTTTTCTTTTTATTCCAAGTGCCGTCACCACAATCTCTTCCATTTGTGTTGCTTCCATTTCAAAAACAATATCTATTACAGACATATCTCCAATCTCAACAACCTTAGTAATATATCCAATGTATGAAAATTGTAGTTTTACATCTGGCAAATCGGATACATTAACAGTATATTTGCCATCGAAATCTGTAACTACTCCCTGTCCAGTGCCTAATATAATAACATTTACACCTGGAATTGTAGAACCTGCTCCATCTGTAACAGTTCCTGTAATTTCTCTTTCCTGAGCAGAAATACTAAAAAATAATATTGTAGTTAATAATAATGTAAATAAAATCTTTGATTTCATAATTATTTTTTTATAAAAAAATTAAGATCCAAGAATTTAAACTCCTAATTCTTAATTTATTTTAGTTTAATTTGTGTTATCTGTGTTTATATTATTAAAATAATAACACAGATAAACACAAATTAATTAAACTGATTTAATATAGATTTTTTAATTAATCAACTTTTAAAAATTTAGAATTTTTCGAAATTCCTTCCTTGTTATACAAAGTTATCGTGTAAATACCATTTGCTAAATTTTTGGTATTTAATGTAATATCAGAAGAATTGTTATTTTGAATAGAAATAACTTTTTTACCAAGAACATTTGTAACTTCAATTTTTTGAACTTCACCTGCATTTTTGATAAACAAATTTGCATTTACAGGATTAGGATAAATAATAATGTTATTTTTCCAAACATCATCAACTCCTACATGAGCAATAGGTCCTACCCATTCGCTTATTGTTGGTAAACCAACAAGATAATCATCGCCTCCAGTTAATGCCATAGGTGTTACTTCAAATGCAATATATTTACCATCAAAATTATTGTTTAACACCAAAGAATTTGTAGTTGCAGCAATAACTGTATTTTGGTTCGAACCAATTGCATCGTCTGCATCGTACCATTTAAAAGTAGATGTTCCTTCTTGGTCTCCGTTTGCATCAAAATATGTATAATTTCCAGTTACTGTTTGACCAATAAGAAGATTGCCCGTTATATTAATATCTTGTGCTTCTGGTACAGTAGCCCCAACAAGATTTAATACTTCTTCTGGTCCAAATGCTGCAAGTGGCATACCGTCAAAAGACATTATCGTTCCGTTACCATTGTATGCGATTGTAACAATATCTCCTTCTATTGCAGGTTCTGATGTTTCAAAAGTAATTGTTTCCTCACTGCTTGTAATCGAATTAATTGTAAGTTCCGTATCTCCAGACATAATTGTCCAGAACTCGTTACCTGTAATCGTAGTTTCGTCTATCGATTTAGTAAAGTCTGCATATAGTTCCAAACCATCGAGAGAAGTTTCCGCTGATGCAAATTCAGGCAATAACATTTCACCTCTAAAACGTGCAATTCCGTTGTTGGTCTGCATCATAAATGCGTGGTAATAATCATCGTCAACAGTAATATCAAGTTCTCCAAGATATCCGTTCCAAGGCATGAGATTAGATACATATTCTGATGAATCAACAATCTGCGAAGGCGAGCTTGTGATGTCGAGAACTATTACTCTCGAGCCTAATGGTTCTTGTCTCATCGCCTGAAAGAAAGCCGCCATTGTGCGTCCTTTATAATTAAATATATTAGGCGAATTTGATTGTATAAAATAATTTGCATAATCATCTACCATAGGGAAACTTTCAATAAAAACTCCATCGTGTGTATATAAAGAAGGAGCAATACCTTTACCATCAACCAACATATTTGCATCAGGTTCAAGAGATACTGGCTGTACCGCAACAACAGATATATCCGCAGGGAAATCAATTAAATCAATTATTTCTGCTTCACTCGGCACACCGTCAATAATTATCCATCTTAGAACTTTTCCACTCATTGTATTACTTGCGGCAGCATAAATTACAGCTTCTTCTGAAACATTACCTGTTACCGTAAATTTGTCTCCTAATCTCATTCCGTCTGTAAGTGTTGTTTCTATCCATTTTACTGGTTCAGCCGATTCGTTTTCCCATTTATAAATAAAAAACTCTGTTCCGTCCATCAGAGGAGCTGCCAATATTTGTCCGTCATCGGATACTTCGACATCGTTAATCTCAAAAACATTACTTCCGGTCATTCCAGTTGTATTTAGTTCTCCAACATAAGAACCGTTTTCTTTGTTAATCATCATTAGTCTTGTTCCACCGTTTCGGCTTGCTATATAAATATGTTCCGAACCAACAGCTATACCTCTCTCCGTAGAACCTGCTCCAAGATACCATGGTAAAGCATCTGTTTTAGTCGAGCCTATCCACATGCGTTCAAGTCCAAAATTATTTGTTGAAACAATAGCAGCAGCCGCAGTATAATTTGACAATACTGGTTCTCCTTCAATTAAACCTCCGCTTACAGCAATAGGTGTTACTTCAAAAGCAATAAATTTTCCAATTTCATCACCTCCGACAAGGAATGTTCTTTTGTCTGCATTTTCAATTAAAGTTTGGTTCGTTCCAGCTTCATCATCTGCAATATACCATTTGTATATTGATTCTCCTTCCAAGTCTTCCGTATAATCAAAATAAGTATAAACAGCACTCAACAATATGCCTTCTTCTGGCGTTCCCGATAGAACTACATCGCTTGCAACTGGTGCCGATTGTACTGGTTCTGGAGCAATTACTCCGGTTGTATCAAAAACTTCCGTACCCGAATTACCATCATCAGAGACAGGAGTTACACCAAAAAATACATATTTTCCTTCTTCAGCAGAAGTTAGCACATAAATGTTAGTTCCATTTACAATTTGTGTTTTTGTTCCATCAGGTGTATCTGCTCTGTACCACGTAAGTACACTTTCACCTTCTGGGTCTTCGTTCAAATCGCTATATACATAAGTTCCAGTAAGTTCTCTGCTGACCTCTTCTATTCCGGTTATTTCCACATCAGATGCAACTGGTGCAAAATCTGGGAATATAACAGCAGTTTCCGTTGCTACGGCTAGCGAATCGCCTGTTGACATGTTTGGAGATACAGAAACTGGAATAACACTAAAAATAATATACTTGGCAGTATCTTCCTCAACTACATCATAAATTAATGTATCAGTTGCAATTTCAACTGCATTTGTTCCTGCTACATCATCTGCTCTCCACCACTTTAATATTGATTCTCCTTCTTCGTCACCATCTTGGTCATAAAAATCATAAGCTGCCGTTAATGTGCTGAATACATGCGGGTCGCCAGTTAAAGTTAAATTTTGGGCTTCTGGCGCATTAGCTTCTGTTGTAATTTCTACAAGAGAAGTTTCAACCAAATTATTAGGGTCTGACAATATTCCTGATTCTGCTACTGGCAATATTGTTACAGATATAAATTTACCAAAATCCTCAGCCATGCAAAGATAAGATGCTTGTCCATAATTTCCCGTAATTTCGGTTTGGTTTGTACCTGTTTCATCGTCTGATAAGTACCATTTTATTTCTGTTTCTCCTTCTGGGTCGTTGTTATTATCGTTGTATGTATAAGTTACACTAATAGTTGAGTCGACCATTGCATATCCGTTTAATGATAGGTCCGTTACAAATGGTGCTGCTTCAAATGCCTGCATTATGTATGCTCTGATATAATTTGCTTCGCTGAAAACAAACATAGACAGTGTACCGTCTATACCCAAAGTAAAATCAATATCTTGATAAATATTGCTAACTATCCCTGTTGTGTCAAAAAAAGCAATATCCTCAATTGTTAAATCCTGAGGTTGTTTTCCAGTTATATCAATCAATTTTGCACCTCCGCTGTCTGCAACCATTAAATAATCTTTTGCATTGTAAGTAAAAGTTTTCATTGCTCCTGTAGTACCATCTGTAAATAAAATATCTGGTATAGCTCCGACAAGTGTTCCGTCTGCATTGTACAGCATTGGATTTACATTTGTATTATTATACCAAAATCCGTCTGTTGCATTTGTTCCTACTGGTGTAACATTTGATATTGAGCCAATTGATGGTAAATCAGATAAAGCAATAACAGTTTCATCTCCAATAACTCCTCCATTTACAATTCTTCGTGTTACATTTGCAACACTATTAACTGCTGCCATAATAGAAGCATCACCTGAAACATCACCAAGAACCGTAAACATATCAATCCTTCCTGTTGTCTGAAATGCTGTTAGAGAATCTGGTGTTGCTGTTTCGTCAGACCATCTCCAGATTACAAATGGGTGTCCTGCTGATGCATCTAATGTCATGTTCGCAGCGAGAATAGAACCGTCTTCGCTTGTTTGCACAACTCTTAAACCGTAACCGTAAGGTGTAATTCCAGTATTATCAAGTGTATCAAGCACTATTCCTGTTTCTGCATCGTACACTTTTACGTATTGTTCGTCTTGTTCAAAAATAGATGAGCCAAGCGTTCCTGCTTGATATAAGTGTTCGTTTTGATAACTTATACCTCTGTAATAATGTTTCCAACCTCCTCCGTTTGCTGTTTCATCCACGTTCCAAATAACTTCAAATGTTTGTCCAGTTACAATGTTCCCGACAAAAATCATCATGGACAGCAAAACGATAAAAATAAACGTTTTCTTTTTCATAATATTTAATTTAATTTAAAAATAGATTTTTTTATTATAATTGTTTTTATTGAAAAATATACAAGAATTATTTATGATAGAAATCAAATTTTTTACTTAAATGTATTAATAATATTTTGTAAAACTCCGAGAATTTTATCTGTTTCGTTCAGATAATAAATTTGTTTATCAACGAAGAGTTTTTTTTCGCATAGTTTCATAAATAGCCAGTCGTTTCCAGTTGTAACACAACCGTAAATATAATCAATATCTTCTCCGTTTTTCTTGTTGAATAGGTCTGCGGCATACATCTGTGCTGCACATTGCGAGATTCCAAGTTTCATGTTATCATCTTTTGCTTCCGTTATCTGAAAAATTGGAGCTTTGACTCTTATACTACCATTGTTTTTAGTAATAATAAAATCACATTCTCCGTTTAATTCCTTTTCTTTATCTACATCTAAGTTGCTTCCAGAAAAATAAGTAATAAAATCATTATTTTCTTTTATCAATTCTACCAATATTGGCATTACAATTGATTCTGATTTTGTTTTTTCATTATTAGAACTAGCAAACGAACTGTATGACAGTGTTGTATTTAACCATTCGCTTGTTTGCAAAGGTTTAACATTTTCAAATAATTTTTTTCTGACAAAAGTTATCCCAAATTTATCTTCTATTTGACTTATTTTTTTAAAATTGCTATATGCCATATTTTTTTTGTTACGAACCAATCAAATCAGTGAAAAATCAGTGTTCCTATTTATTTGAGTTATAGGAACACAGATTTTTAATATGAGAAAATTATTTAATTATAACCATCTTTTTAGTATTTACAATATTTCCGGCTTCTATTTTATAGATATAAATTCCATCGGGCAGTTCTGTTGCATCAAAAACGATATTGTTCTTTCCACTTGTGTAGTCTGTATTATTAAATTCTCTTATTAATTTACCGGTTATGTTATAAACGGAAATTGTAACTGTTTCGTTAAATCCTTCTGGTAATGAATATTCTATTGTAGTAATAGAGTTAAACGGATTAGGATAGTTGTTTAAAGTTGTTTCTGTTCCGTAAACGTCTCCAACTCCTACTGCTCCCATTCTATAACCTGCAATTCCTATGTCCGGTGCGCAAACAAATACATATATTTCTCCGTCAATATTAGCAACATCAACTGCTCCTGCACCGTATCCAGTCATTTCACTTGACAGGCTTGGTGTATATCCGTAAATATCATCATCACCTACATTTTCACCATGTTGGCTTATATCTATTAGTGCAGCTCTTTGGTATGCTCCTCCTGTACCTTGATACATTGCCATATAAAGTTTCCCATCGTCACTTTCAGCAATTCTTCCTGCATGTCCAGGGAAATTAGTCGAAGAGATTGAAACTTGAGTTAAATTTGTTCCATCTGCTTCAAAATAAGTTGGAAGGTGTCCACGTCCCATTGCATAAAATCTTGTCGAACCAGGAACTTCAGCAACATTTGGAGCTAATCCAATAGAAGTAATACTGCTTAGTGTTATTATCTCTGGTTCTGTATTAACAACCCCGTTTGTAACTGTCCATTTTAATATAGTATTACCATCATTTGGAACAGCATATATTCTTGCATCACCAGCCAAATCACCGTGAACGGAAAATTTATCACCAATCCTGTAACCACCTTGGTCATATTCTATAATCATATCAGAAGTCATTCCTTCATACAACCATCTAAAAACTCTAAACGGTTTATCTTCATTTGATGCAAGTGTCATATTACATGCAACAATCTGTCCTGCTTCTGTACAAACAATATTATTCAAAACATAACCTCCTCCGTCTTCATTAGTTGGAATACCCGTTGTTGGTAGTGTTCCTAAATCTTCACCTGTTAGTGGGTCAATAATATACACCGAAGGCAATCCTTCTTTTCGGCTACACACATATACATGTCCTGTTGATGTGTTATATGTAATTCCTCTTTCCGTTGTGTTCATATCTGGTTCTGATGCTGTTCCGTCTGAGAACCATTCTGGTCTTTCTTCGTTACCGACTGTTCTGTCCCAAAGTGTTATAAATTCTTGCGCAAAAATATTATTAGATACCGTTACGAAAACGGCAACAATAACAACACTTCTAAAAATTTTAAGTAATTTTTTGAAATTCATAATTTTTATTTTTTTTATTAATTAATTAATTTGATTAAGTAATGGTAAAAAGAAATTTCCCATTCTGTTGTCACAGAATACGAATTTATTATTTAACGATTATTTATTCCATAATTGAAAGTCTTTGATTTGTTTTTGTAATTTCTTTATCAGCTCATGCTGTTGTTGTTGCTCTCGCAGTTGCTGTTCTAACTTTCTATCCTTTTCTTTCATTTCCCTATCCTTTTCTTTCATTTCCCTATCCTTTTCTTTCATTTTCCATTCATCTTCTTTCATTTTTCTTTCATCTTCTTTTATCTTCCTATCTTTTTCTTTCATTTCCCTATCCTTTTCTTTCATTTTCCTTTCATCTTCTTTCATTTTTCTTTCATCTTCTTTTATCTTCCTATCTTTTTCTTTCATTTTTCTTTCATCTTCTTTCATTTTTCTTTCATCTTCTTCTATTTTTGTATTCTTTTGTATTAACTCTTTTCTTTGTTGTTCTATTTTTTTATTTTTACGTTTTAATTCTCTATTTCTAAGTTCTAATTCGTCTTCGTGTCTTTCTATTCTTTTTTCTAATGTTCCGAACAAGAAATCATCTAAATCATCATAGAAA
>JAOZMB010000157.1 GCA_029934515.1 Bacteroidales bacterium | reverse complement strand
ACTGCCAAAACTTTTGCAAGAAATCATTAATGACAAAGAAAAACGTAAAAAATTAGTAATTTACATTAATCCGCCTTATGTAGAGGGCGATTCACGAAAAGGTGAAGGACGAAAAAATACTCAAAAAAGTAAAATCCATAAAAAATATCAAAAAGAACTATGTAAAGCAAGCGGAGAGTTATTTGCTCAATTTTTTATTAGAATTTATAAAGAAATAAATGGTTGTAGGATTACTGAATTTTCAACATTAAAAATCTTGCAAG
The DNA here is from genome assembly GCA_029934515.1 of Bacteroidales bacterium. GTDB lineage: Bacteria > Bacteroidota > Bacteroidia > Bacteroidales > JAADGE01 > JAOZMB01. The sequence goes on along the minus strand of JAOZMB010000157.1, from coordinate 6,095 downwards.
CACCTAATTTTAAAAATTTTAGAAAAGTATTTCAAGCTAAATTAGAAAAATTATTTCTAATGCCAGCTGATACTTTTGATAATGTTACAGGAAAATTTCCTATTGGTTTTATGATTTGGAATACATCGAAAATTACAGTTTTTAATGGAAAAAAAGCTGATGTCTTTGATAAAAATGGTAAGTTTTTAAATAAAAAAAAGATTTATTCTTATGATAATTCCAATTTTATTAGTAAATTAATAGAAAAAACAAAAAATAAAACAGTAAATGAATTTCAGATAGGACACATGAGTTCAATAGGAAATGATTTTCAGCATCAAAACGCTTTATTTGTTGATGATATAAATAGACCAAGAATTGCTGGTGGTCGTCATACTATTATTACGAATAATAATCTCTTTAAAGTTGCTGTTTATTTTGCGGTCAGAAAATCGATAAAGGCTACATGGCTAAACGACAGAGACCAATTTTTATATCCAAACGACAGTTGGAAAACTGATAAAGAATTTCAGAATGATTGTTTAACATTTACTTTATTTAGTAATAATATACAAAGCAAATACGGAACTAACAATTGGATACCATTTACTGAACACGAAGTAAATTCACGAGAAAAGTTTGATAGCAATTTTATGAGCAAATTTATAAACGGTAAATTAAAGATTGAAAATAAATCTGATTTAATTAACAACAAAAAAATTATTAAAACAGCGAAATTAAAATTTTCAGTAGAAGCGGTGTCCGTTTTTGATGCTGGAAGAGAGTTGTGGCGATATTATCATAAACAATCAAATTGCAATGTAAATGCCTCTTTGTATGATATACGTGCGCATTTTCAGGGAAGAAGTGCAAAAGGAAGAATGAACAACAGAAGTAATGATGTTATTTATACAAAACTTATTAAAGATTTACGAAATAAATTAAAATTATTGGCAAAAAAAATAGAACCTAAAATATATGAATATGGTTTTTTAAAAGAATAAAAATGTTGTAAAACATTAAATTATATTTTGTGTGTAAAAGGTGTTTTTTAACATCAAAAAAAAATGTAAATAATTTTGGTATCTATGAAAAATGCCTATGTTTGTAACGTTATTATTGTAATAATATAAAAAATGAAAATTATGGAAATCACAAAAAAAATAGTAATCGTAGATGATGATATTGACGTATTAAGTATTGTTGAAACAATTCTTAAAAACGAAGGTTTTAATGTTATAACGGCAGAAAATAAAATCGAAGGTCTATCAAAAGTAAGAGCCGAGAAACCAGATTTAGTAATATCAGATGTAATGATGTCAACTCATTTTGAAGGTTTTGAATTTGCAAAAGAACTAATAACAAACAAAGAATTTAAGGGAATCCCTGTTTTAATGCAAACTTCAATAGATGTATTCGCTTCACAAGACCAAGACACAATGAGGTTCGCAAGAAATTATAGAAACGAAATGGATAATAATGATTTAGATGTATTGCTTATAGAAAACAAAAAAACAGGAAGTGCCGGAATTGATTACAAAAATGAAAAAGGTGAAATAATCTGGTTACCTGTTGACGGATTTATTGCAAAACCGGTAAGAGCTAAAACACTTTTGGAAGCTGTTAGAAGAGTGATAAAATAATTGTAAATATTTAATACAGCAAACAACATTAATACGATGATTTTATAAATTATCGTATTAATGTAAAAAATAATAAAATGGAAAAAATATTAAAAAAATACAAGCACGCAAGCAGAGATAATCTAATACCTATCTTGCAAGAAGTCCAAGACAAAGAAGGTTTTTTATCAGAAAAGATGCTTGTAAAAATAGGAAAACATCTTAAACTACCTGTAAGTAAAATTTACGGAGTCGCTACTTTTTATAATCAATTTAGGTTCCAGCCCAAAGGAAAATATCATATACAAGTATGTAGAGGAACGGCTTGTCATGTGCTTGGCTCGGCTTCTGTTATGCAGGAGCTTAAAAAAATATTGAAAATAAAAAACGATGAAACAACTCGTGACGGTCTATTTAGTCTGGAAATTGTTGCTTGTATAGGCGCTTGCGGACTTGCTCCTGTTATTGCAATAAATGGAGAATTCCATGCAAAAGTTAGTTCAGAATCTATTAAAAAAATTATTAAAAACCTAAAAAAATAATGATAACGAAGAAACAGTATATAATTGAAAATCTTTTGAAAAAACCGAATAATGACTTCTCAAAAGATGAATATATTCATAAAATAAAAAGAAAGAATGTTGATAAACCAGTTATTTTTATTGGAACAGGAACTTGTGGACTCGGTGCAGGAGCAGGAAAAACTTATATTGCTGTTAAAGAATATATTACAAAAAATAAAATCGAAGCTGATATTATTAAAACCGGCTGTATTGGATTATGCTCGTCAGAGCCGATATTAGATATTCAACTGCCTAATTATAATCGTATTTCTTTTGAAAAAGCTACAAAAGATAAAGTTAAACAAATATTAAATAGTATATTTTTTAATAAAATACCAGATAATAATTTTGTCCTTTGTCAATTTGAAAATAATAATAGTGAAAAAATAAAATGGGAAAATGTGCCAAACATTAACGAAATACCATTTTTTAAACCACAACAACGTATTGTTCTTAAAAATTGCGGAATAGTTGACCCAGTAAGCATAGAAGAATATATTGCAAGCGGAGGTTATACTGGTTATTTAGAAATGATAAGAACAAAAAATAACTCCGAAGTTTGTGAAATAGTCGAACAAAGCGGACTGCGAGGAAGAGGAGGAGGAGGTTTCCTTACTGGAAAAAAATGGAAATTTGCACTCGGAACACCAGCCAAACAAAAATATTTAATTTGCAATGCAGACGAAGGAGACCCAGGTGCATTCATGGATAGAGCAGTTATCGAAGGAGACCCTCATAGACTTATTGAAGGAATGGCAATTGCTGCTTTCGCAATAGGTGCTACAAAATCATATGTATATATCAGAGCTGAATATCCTTTGGCTATAAAAAGATTAGACATAGCAATAGCTGATGCAAAAAATTACGGCTTAATAGGAAAAAATATTTATAATTCAAATATTAATTTTGAAATAAAAGTTAAAACAGGAGCAGGAGCATTTGTTTGCGGCGAAGAAACTGCTCTGATAAATAGCATAGAAGGAAAAAGAGGAATGCCAAGACCAAGACCTCCATTCCCAGCAGTAAGCGGACTATTTGGAAAACCTACAATTATTAATAATGTGGAAACATTATCAAACCTTCCATTTATAATTAAAGAAGGAGAAGAAATTTTTTCTAAAATAGGAACAAAAAAAAGTAAAGGAACAAAAGTTTTTGCGCTATCAGGAAAAATAGAAAAAACAGGACTCGTAGAAATACCAATGGGAACAACTGTTAGAGAAGTTATTTTTGATATAGCAGGAGGAATTCCTAATAATAAAAAATTCAAAGCTGTTCAAATTGGAGGACCCTCTGGTGGTTGTATTACAGAAGTAAATTTAGAAATTCCTATTGAATACGAATCTCTTATTGAGGTGGGAGCTATGATGGGGTCAGGAGGTCTTGTTGTTATGGACGAAGATAACTGCATGGTTGATGTTGCTAAATTTTTTATGAACTTTATACAAAGAGAAAGCTGTGGAAAATGTATTCCTTGTCGTGAAGGAACAAGAAGGATGCTTGAAATATTAGAAGATATTACACACAAACCGCTACATAATAACCAACACGAAGCATTAAGAAGATTTAAAGGAGTTACCCAGTTAGAGAAACTTGGAAAAATTATAAAAGAAACATCTCTTTGCGGACTCGGACAAACAGCTCCAAATCCTGTTCTCAGCACAATAAAATGGTTTAGAAACGAATACGAAGAACATGTTTTTGAAAGAAAATGTTCAGCAAATGTTTGCACAGAACTTAGAGTATTTTCTATCGATGTTAATAAATGCACGGGATGCACAATCTGTGCTAAAAAATGCCCTACTAATGCTATTTTGGGTTCACGAAGAAAACCACATTTTATAATAAATGATAATTGTATTGCTTGCGGAACATGCGAGGAGGTTTGTAAATTTGATGCAATAATTATCAAATAGCTGTTTCCTTTTTTTTATAATTTTAAATTCTCAAATAAAACAAAAAATGAATATAACTGTAAATAATAAAATAATAAAAGCAAAAAAAAATGAAACAATTCTTGATGCAATTACACGCGAAGGAATTAAAGTCCCTACGCTTTGCCACCTAAAAAATATGATGCCAACAGGAGCCTGTCGTATATGTGTAGTTGAAAATGTTGATTCAGGAAAACTTGTAACATCATGCTCGACACCAGTATATGAAGGAATAAAAATAAAAACACATTCGCAAAGAGTAAACGAATCGAGAAAAATGATTGTGGAATTATTACTCTCAAATCACCCTGATGACTGCTTATATTGTGTGAGAAATAAAAATTGTGAACTACAAGACCTCGCCTCAGAACTATCTATAAACGAAAGAAGAATAAGAGGTAGAAAAAATAAAATCCCAATAGACCGTTCTAGTGCAAGTATAATGAGAGACCCAGAAAAATGTATCCTTTGCGGAAGATGTGTGCGCATTTGTGAGGACGTTATTGGAGTAGCTTGTATAGATTTTGTTCAAAGAGGAAGCAAAACAATCGTTGGAACTGCTTTTAATAAAGGTCTAAATATTTCAAGTTGTGTAAATTGTGGACAATGTATTATGGTCTGCCCGACAGGTGCATTAACAGAAAGAAATCATTTTGCCGAAATAAAAGACGCACTACAAAACCCTGATTTAAAAGTTGCTATACAATATGCACCTGCAATTTCGGTATCAATTGCTGAAGAACTTAATATGAAACCAGGAGCAGATATTAACGGAATTATGAACGCCGCAATTAGAAAAATCGGATTTGATTATGTATTTGATACAACTTTCGGAGCAGACCTTACAATCATGGAAGAATCTTCGGAATTAATAGACCGCATTATAAATGCAAAAAAATTGCCTCTGATAACAAGTTGTTGTCCTGGTTGGGTAAAATATGCAGAAGAATTTGCGCCTGATTTTATTAATAATTTATCTTCTTGCAAATCGCCAATGCAAATGACTGGTGCCGTTATAAAAAGTCATTTTATAAAACAAGAAAAAATTAAACCTGAAAAAATATATTCTGTTGCGATAATGCCTTGCACAGCGAAAAAATTTGAAGCACAAAGAGAAGAAATGACACAAAATGGAATCAGCGATATTGATGCAGTTCTAACAACAAGAGAATTTGTTAAATTTATTAAATTCTTTGGAATAGATATGCACAATATGAAATCTGAACTCGCAGACAACCCAATGGGAATAAGAACATCTGCTGGAAAACTTTTCGGAACAAGCGGAGGTGTAGCAGAAGCAGCAATAAGAACAGCTTATTTTAAATTAACAGGTAAAGAACTTATAAATTTTAAAATCAACGAACTAAGAGGAATGAAAGGACGAAAAGAAACGAGAATAAAAATTGGAAATTTAGAACTTGGTGTAGCAGTTGTTAATGGATTAGGAAATACAAGAAAATTATTTAATGAAATAAGAAACGGAAGAAATGATATTCATTTTATTGAGGTTATGGCATGCCCAGGAGGGTGTGTAGGCGGCGGCGGACAACCAATAAAACTTAACCAAAAAGCAATAAAAAAAAGAGCAAAAGCATTATACAAAATAGATGATAAAGAATCAATAAAAGTATCTCATAAAAATCCAGATGTTCAAAAATTGTATGATAATTTCTTAGGCGAACCGTTAAGTAAAAAAGCTCACAAACTTTTGCATACGAGTTATAAAAAAAGAGATGTTATTATTTAGAATATTAGTTGTTAGTGATTAGTAATTCGTTGATTTTCAGCACTTAAATATTTTGATGTGTTGCACTTCTATGTAGTTACAAAATTTTTATTAAATATAAAAAATACATTTGTTATGGAAAAAAAAGAGATGGTTTACGGTTATCTAGCTCCGTTGAACTACGATAAATTTTTCAAAAAAGTTTTCAAGGAGCCTATGATTTCGAAGCAATTCCTTGAAGATTTTCTAGGTATTAATATTAAAGAAATTG
>JAOZMB010000156.1 GCA_029934515.1 Bacteroidales bacterium | reverse complement strand
GGCAACGATAATCAAATTTAACAACCTTAGAAGCATCAGTAAGTTTATCGCTCTCCCGTTCAAAAATATTAATATCTTTAATATCAATATCAAGAAAATCTTCAAGGAATTGCTTCGAAATCATAGGCTCCTTGAAAACTTTTTTGAAAAACTTATCGTAGTTTAACGGAGCTAGATAGCCGTAAACCATTTTTTCTTTTTCCATAACAAATGTATTTTTAATATTTAATAAAAATTTTGTAACTACACAAGTGTATAAAACTCTTAATTTATTATGCCTGTGTAGTTAAAGTTGTTTTATGTTATTTACTTAGTTCTTTGTTTACTTTCTCGTTAATATATTTTGCGAGTTCATCGATTTTCATAACACCCTTGTTTCCTATTCCTTGTAGTCTTACTGCAACAGTATTACTTTCAAATTCTTTTTCTCCGACAATAAGCAAAAAAGGAATACGTTTTAATTCATTATCACGTATTTTTCTGCCTACTTTTTCGTTTCTATCGTCAATAATACAGCGGACATTATAATTGTTCAACTGGTTTGAAACTTTTTTTGCATAATCATTATATTTTCGACTAATAGGCAGAATTACCGCTTGTTCTGGTGTCAGCCAAAGCGGAAATTTTCCTGATGTATGTTCTATTAATACAGCAATAAATCTTTCCATAGAGCCAAACGGTGCACGATGAATCATAACAGGTCGATGTTTTTTATCATCACTTCCTGTATATTCCAATTCAAACCTGTCAGGCAAATTATAATCAACCTGTATAGTTCCGAGTTGCCATTCTCTGCCGAGAGCATCTTTTACCATAAAATCAAGTTTAGGACCATAAAATGCAGCTTCTCCATATTTTATTGTTGTCTTTATTTCTTTTTCTTTTACTGCATTCAAAATAGCATTTTCTGCTTTTTCCCAATTCTCGTCGGAGCCTATGTATTTTGTTTTATCATCTTTGTCGCGCAAAGAGACCTGAGCTACAAAATCTTTAAAATCAAGTGTTTTGAAAATATATAAAACAATATCAATAACTTTTATAAACTCAGTTTTTAACTGGTCGGGGCGACAAAAAATATGAGCATCGTCCTGCGTGAATCCACGAACACGAGTCAAACCATGAAGCTCACCACTTTGTTCGTATCTATAAACAGTTCCAAACTCGGCATAACGAATAGGTAAATCTTTATATGAATGAGGTTTATTTTTATAAATTTCACAGTGATGCGGACAATTCATTGGTTTAAGCAAAAACTCTTCTCCTTCTGCAGGAGTTTTAATTGGCTGAAACGAATCTTTCCCGTATTTTTCGTAATGTCCCGATGTTACCCACAGCTCTTTCAAACCTATATGTGGTGTAATTACTGGTTCGTAACCGTGTTTTATTTGAACTTTTTTCAGAAATTGTTCTAATCTTTCCCTCAGTAAAGCACCTTTTGGCAGCCAAAGTGGCAAACCAAGTCCTACTTTTTGCGAAAACGTAAACAGTTCCAGTTCTTTCCCGATTTTTCGATGGTCTCTTTTTTTGGCTTCCTCAATCATTACAATATACTCATTGAGCATTTTCTTTTTCGGAAAAGTAATTCCGTAAACTCTTGTAAGTTGTTTTCTGTTCTCATCTCCTCGCCAGTAAGCTCCTGCAATATTTGTAAGTTTTACAGCTTTTATATATCCCGTGTTTGGCAAATGTGGCCCTCGACATAGATCCGTGAAATTACCTTGTTTATACAAACTTATATTACCGTCTTCGAGTTCGTTTATCAACTCTATTTTATAATTTTCGTTTTTTTGAGAAAAGAATTTTAAAGCATCATCTTTATTTATTTCTTGTCGCAAGTATTGATTTTTTTGTCTTGCGAGTTCAATAATTTTTTGCTCTATTTTTTTAAAATCATTTTCCGAAATAGATTTTCCATCAGGCAATTCAACGTCATAATAAAATCCGTTTTCAATTGCTGGACCTATTCCAAATTTTATTCCGGGATAGAACTGTTGCAAAACTTCTGCTGTAAGGTGTGCCGATGAATGCCAAAAAGAATGTTTTCCTTCTGGATTTTCCCATTTGTATATTTCTATTTTTGCGTCTTCTGTTATTATGCGATACAAATCCCAATTTTCACCGTTTACGCCTATCGAAAGCGCCTCACGTGCAAGCCTATTACTAATGCTTCGAGCAATTTCATATCCTGTTACTCCATCGTTAAATTCTTTTACACTACCGTTTGGTAAAGTTATTTTTATCATTTTTTTTTGTTAAATTTAATATCTCCTACGAAGTATTTACTTCTTCAAAGAAAGAATTTTTTATTTAATTTTTAGGATTATTTTACAGAAAAAAATATCTATTCTACAATAATTTTTTCAACAATAATTTTATTTTCAATATTTATCTTTATAAAATAAATTCCCTTTGCTTTATCAGATAAATCAATCACCGTTGAATTACTAAATGTTTGATTGAGTATTTTGTTTCCCGACAAATCAATAACAATAATATCCGCTTTGTCAGTATTATTTAACGAAATATTAAATATATTCCGCGAAGGATTAGGATAAATATTTATTTCTTGTTTTTTCAATTTATCAACAGAAATTATTTGATCTATACTTACATCAATTATTTCGTCCTGTTCTGTAATTGTAACTTCTCCTGTTTCCGTATAATAATTTGTTTTTGAAACTTCCCAAAGATATGTTCCAGAAGAGTAATCGTAGAAAAATGCTTCGCCATACAGATTGCTCATTTGACTTGTTCCATCCAGATTAATATTTGCATCAGCAATTGCTGTTGTTCCATTTGTTTCAGTGATATTGAAAACAATGTTGTAATTATTTGTCGTGTTTGTTCCTTTTTTATAAAAAACTTCTCGTTCCACAAAACCTCCGGGCATGTCTTCTCTTAAATCAGCCCATACAATGTGCATATTTCCTTCGTTGTCAAACACCGCATCAGGATAATCACCTGCAACAACGTCCTGTGAAACAATAACTTCGATATCAGAAAAACCTGTCTGTAAATCAAATTCAACAAATGAAATATTATCATTATATAAATCTGCGAAGATTATTCCGCAATTACCTGTGTTGTCTCCAGCCAATGTAATATGTTTTGGAAAATATCCGGGTGTTTCGCCGACAAGTTTAAATTCAGATAATTCAAAATTATTTTCCTGTATATCGTAATTTATACATTTAATAGTATCGCTTATATTTCCCGAAGTAGGATATTCAAATTCCCAAAGAGCAATAATCATATTTTCATCAGTTTGTTTTGCAATATTAAAATTAAAATACGCACTGTTTGTGTTATGTTCCGTATTTGGTATTGGCAAAATATCTGACAATGTATGTGTTGTTTCGTCATAAATTCTATATCTTATTTCTATTGTTTCTGTTGCATCTGTTTGTTCACCAAAAATTATCATCGCCTTAGCGTTACCCATACTTTTAATACACGGGAATATTGTTCCTTTCTCGTCGTCTGGTGTAGATACCAAAATATCAGCTGACCATTCTGCTCCGTCAAAATATTTCATATAAACTTCTTCTGTGTTTTCATTTGCACGATTATCATATCCCCATACAATTACTGGAAAATTATCATCTGTTGAATACATATCATGTCTGCCATCGAAATGACTTACACTTCCTCCTGCTTCCGATATTTCAATACCGTTGTTCCAGTTATCTTCCGAAGCATCATAAAAAGAATATCCTATAAAATTTCTTACATTTTCGTAAGCCCACACATTATATATAGCATGTATATCTCCGTTTGGTGAAACAGTAAGTGTTGGGAAATGATTATTTCTACTGCCAATATCTCCTCCTTTGTCAATATAAATAGGCTCGCTCCATGTTCCGTTCTGTTCTTTTTTCGAAAACATTATTTTTTGTAGTCCTGTTCCAGCATGATTATCATTGTAAACCACATAAGTCGTTCCGTCTACATCTACATCAATTCTCGGTTCCCAAGTATCAACATTTGGATTATTTCCAATATTTTCGTCCTCCTCCGACCATAAAAGTGTCAATAATTTAGAGTCGTTTTCTTTGTTTATTTTTTCAATAAAATTAAATTCATTTTTCTTATTGAAAATTAAAATCTTTCCGTCTTTATCTGTAACTATCTTTTTTTCAGTATCTTCTTGTGAAAACAAAAAAGAGAACGAAAAAATTATGATAGTTGTTAAAATTAAAAAATGTTTCATAAAATAGTTTTTATTAATAATAAAATTTTGAATTTTTTTCTACTAATTCTACAACAAGTCAGAGTCGAATTTTAAAATATCCATTACACTTTTTTTATAAGTTCTTCCAATTGGTATTTTTTGCTCGTTAATTGTAACTGTTCTTGCGTTGAATGAATTTATTTTACTTATTGAAGCAATAAAAGATTTATGTATTCTCACAAAACCTTTTTTCTTTAATTTTTGGTCTATTTTACCTATCGACAATTTTGTTAGTATTGATTTTTTATTTGAATGTATTTTTACATATTCTTTGTAACTTTCTATGTAAGTTATATCTTTAAGAAAAAATTTATGTATTGTTTTATCTTCATTAACATATATAAAATCATTTGTAATATTATTGTTTTTTTTGTCGTTTTTTATTTCTATTTTATTGATTTTATTTTGTTTATAAAATTTATTAATAGCCAGATAAAATCTTTTGAACGACACTGGTTTCAACAAATAATCAACAATATCATATTCGTATCCTTTCAGAGCATAATTTCGGTATGCTGTTACTATAATTATTTTAGGATGATTTTTCAAAGAAGCCAAAAAATCGAAACCAGAAATTTTGGGCATCTCTATGTCAAGAAATATCAAATCAATTTTATTATTTCTCAAAAAAATTCCAGCCTCATGTGCATTGCTACATTCTGCTACGATTTCAATATCATAGAAATGTTCTAAATGATTTTTAATAACATCTATCGCAAGAGGCTCATCGTCAACTATAATACATTTAATTTTTTTCATTGTAGTGTTATAATAGTGATTAAAATCTAAAAAAACAGAATATAGAAAAAATTTTGTTTGACTATTTAATTATTCTTTGTGATAAAACCAGCAAAAGTATGCAGATGGTTAAATTAATCTTCCTGCAAATATGAACAATCCTGTAATGACCACAAGACCAACAAACCAACGGTAATATTTATAAAAGTAAAATTCCATATTCTGTTTATTTTTTTTTTGTAAAAATTTGTGTCCCAAATATCTGTGATATTCGTCATGACAATTCTTACATAAAAAAACAGTCTCTCCATCTCCAAAAATACCTTTTGGCAAAATATGATGTTCGTCACAAAAATGACTTTTGCCACATTTTTTACATATTCGTTTTTTTTTACCCATTGCGTTTTAATTTGAACATTAAGATTAAATAGTTATCAATATTTGCAACAGTTATAGGGTTGAAATGAAAAATATCTGGATTTAAACCCATTATAAAATAATAAGCATGAGCTTTGTCTTCGATACCTTCTATAAACTCATTATAAGGTTCGCTATTTCCTCCTTTTTTATAAGCAAGAGTAAATTCGATTGTCGTTCCTGATTCCCATCCAAATTTTACAATACAATTTTCTGGATGTAAATCTTTTACGGTATCTTGAAATGCTATATAGTTTTTTCTATTTCTTTCAGAGGTCATAATTTTTTTTATATCCTCATATAAAGATTTTTTTATTGACAGCTCTTTGTTTGTAATTTTACCCATTTCGTTTTAATTTGAACATTAAGATTAAATAGTTATCAATATTTGCAACAGTTATAGGATTGAAATGAAAAATTTTAGGCTCCAGCCCGACAATGAAATAGTAAGCTTTCTTCTTATCCTTTATACCTTCTATAAATTCATTGTAAGGTTCGCCGTTTCCTCCTTTTTCATAAGCAAGTGTAAAATTTATAGCTGTTCCTGATTTCCATCCAAATTTTACAATACAATTTTTTGGATGTAAATTTTTTACGGTATCTTGAAATGCTTTATAGTTTTTTTTATTAGCTGTTGAGGTCATTATCTTTTTTATAAATTCGGATAAAGATTTTTTTATTGACAGCTCTTTGTTTGTAGTTTTACTCATTTTCGTTTTAATTTAAACATTAAGATTAAATAGTTATCAATTATTTGGGCATGTTTCATAATTAGTTTACACTAAAAAAGGTTCTTTTTGTGTAAAAAATGTATCTTTGTAATTCTAAACAAACAAAATTGTCGCAAAGATATAATATATCTCTTCAATTTATTTATAATTTAAAAGAAAGTTTAAATTTTTGGTTGTGTTAATTAATTAATGCTATTTTTTTATTATAATCCGCGATGAAATATTTTATAGCTCCAATATGG
>JAOZMB010000051.1 GCA_029934515.1 Bacteroidales bacterium | reverse complement strand
AAAAAAAAGTATTTAAAAGAAAATCACGAAATGGATATTTTAAATGTTCTTCGTTCTCTTCCTCATCGACTTTTGATAAAAGATTTTTTAATTCAGATTTAAAATTATCAAAATCTGCTCGATTGATTTGCTCTCTTCTGAACGTCTTATTCAAAGACCCTATAAGACTATTTATTTTTATTTTCATATTTATAATTTTGATTTAAAGATGACAATTTTTATTCATAAAATTTTTCTATTTTAGAAATCTCTGACTTAAATAATCCATAAAGTTTGTAAACTATTTCACTCTGTAAATAATCTATCAATATATGCAAAATTAATATAAAAAGGCTTATTTTAAATAAAATAGGAAGATGCAAAAGTAAAACTATTTTATGAATTTGTATAATTTTTAGAAAAATAAAAATCATTATGTAGAATAATAATTTTGATATTTATCAGTTTAAAAAACATAACATATTGATAATAAAGTATGATTTGTTTTTGATGTGTTTGACATATTATTAAATAATTTTTTATGTTTATTAACATAAATATATATTAGAAAATATTTTTTAATATGAAATTACTAATTAAATTTGCAAAAGTTTATATTATTTTTTTAATTTGTGTTTATCATTGTCACTATTATGTGATGAATACTAATTAAACTGATAGTAATTTTTTTTATTAATTTAATTTTTTTTATATCATGAAAAAATCATTTTTCATTCTTAGTTTGATTGCAATTTTTGCAATATTATTAAACTCTTGTACAAAAGACGATGACCCGACAATAACACTTACAGTAAATCCAGCTGGAGAGACAACAGGCTGGTTTGCAGAGGATATCGTTTTTGACATAACAATTAATTCAACTGGTGATGTTGAATTGGCTGTTACAAATGACCATGATTCTCAAACACTAACAGAGTCATACCAGTCTGGCGAATCTACAACACAGTTTACTTACAAAATACCTAATGATGTAACAGATGGACAAGAAATCAAAGTAACATTTGTTGTAACAGACACAGACACAGACTTTTCTACAACCAAAGAGCAAACAATAACAATTGCAGCAGGAGGAACAGGTGAAGAAGTTGTACACGAAGGAACAATAACAGAAGAAGAAACTTGGGCAGCAGGAGATATTCATATTATAAGAGGAGCGCTTTATTTGTCTGGAGGAACAATAACTATCGAAGCAGGTGCAGTTATAAAATTAGAACAAAATGCAAGATTAGTAATTGGAGACCAAGCAAATACGACTTTTATTGCACAAGGAACAGAATCAAACCCGATTACATTTACAAGTGCAAATACAACTCCCCAAGCAGGAGACTGGAAGTATATTGAATTTAACGTAGGTATTACAGCTAATACTGTTCTTGAATATTGTAAATTTGAATATGGTGGCGGTGATAGTTATTATGATTTTGCTATTGGTATTGACGATTGTAATTTAAAAATAGACAATTGCACTTTTGAAAACATAGAAGGTTCGGCTCTTAGGATAATAGGTGATGAAGAAATGACTTCTTTTACAAACAATACAATTAGCAATTGTGGTAGCTATCCTATAAAAATTGATATTAATCTGGCACACTCAATAGGAACAGGAAACAGCATTACATCTGCTGACTACGGTGTCCTTATTTTGAATTCTACGTTCTCTTTGGTAAACGAAACATGGAGAAAATTAGATGTTCCTTATATTCTGGAATCAAATATTTATATACAAAATGACAACGCACAGGGAGCAACTTTAACGCTTGCACCTGGTGTAACAATTGCTTTATTAAATGGAAAATCTATAGAAGTTGGTGATTCTTACTCAGGAGCTTTAATTGCAGAAGGAACGACAAGTGAACCTATTACATTTACATCAGCTGATGCTGCTCCCGAAGCGGGCGACTGGAAATATATTTATTTCAGCGAAGATACAAAATCTACAACAAATCTTGAATATTGCGTATTTGAGTATGGTGGAGGAGACAGCTATTATAATTTTATGGTAGGTTTAGATGACTGTAGTGCAGGTTTTTCAAATTGTACTTTTAGACATTCTGAAAGTATTGGGATTAGATCTTATAACTCTGAATTTGAGACATTTGAAAATAATACGATAGAAAATTGTGGAACATATCCACTCACAATTTTCCCAGATTATGTGCATACAATAGGAACAGGAAATACATTTACAACCGATTTATACGGCATATTAATTAATGATGAAGGAAGTTACACACTTACAACAGAACATACTTGGGCAAAACAAAATTGTGCTTATATAATTGAAGGACTAATTGACATAGAAAGTGATAACGGTTCGGGTGCAATATTAAGAATAGCGCCAGGAGCAGAATTTCATTTGAAATCTGGAGGAGGTCTTGAAATAGGTGATAGCTACGCAGGAACTTTATTTGCAGAAGGGACAGCAGAAGAACCAATTATTTTTACTACAAACAACACAACACCACAAGCGGGACAATGGAAATATATTTATTTCGGAGGTGATACAAATCCTAATACAATTCTTGATTATTGTAATGTTTCTTATGCATCAGAAAATGATTATTACAATGGAAATATTGTAGTAGATGACACAAATAATGTAACAATCACAAATTGTAATGTTTCAAATTCGGCAGGATATGGAATATATTTAATGGGAACAGTAACACAACCAAATGATTACACAACAGATAATACTTTTTCTGATAATGCTCTCGGAAATGTAGGACTGAGTAAATAATAATAACTAATTATAATGTTTTTTGTTGAAATTTAAATCTGTGAAAATACGTATAATCTGTGTTCGTCTGTGTTCCTATTATTCTATGCAAGTAATGTTTATAACATAGATTTGACGAACTAATACTAATTTTTTTTTAATTTAAATTATAATTTCAACAAAAAACGTTATAACAAGAAAAAGGTATATTTTTAAATATTTTATTATTGATATAAACTTAAAAAGATACTAAAATAGTTATCAAACTATAACTTTAAAATTTAACAAAATGGCGTACAGTGATTTTACTACACTCAAACAACTTAAAACACAGCTTGGAATAAATTTTAACTTTACGAAGTTGTTTGATAAAATAGTACCTATAGAGCCAAGTAATTGGTTGGAAACAAGTTTACTGTATAGAACTAATTTGCGATCTACAAATGAAAAATCAAGGTCGGAGACGGTTGTTCAACCTATACTTAACGAATTGGTTCGTTTAAATAAAAATCTAATTACTCTTTATTCTGGTGAAACATTGAAGGCAGATGTAGAGGAAGGATTAGTTGGAGAATGTGATTTTGTTATATCAAAAGGAATAAAGGATTACAAAATTGACAGTCCTATTTTTCAGTTGCTTGAAGCAAAACGACACGATATAGAATCTGGAATACCGCAGTGTGCAGCACAAATGTTAGGCGCACAAATTTTTAACAAAAATGAAAATACAAAAATTAAATGTATTTATGGTTGCGTTACAACTGGCGATGACTGGCAATTTTTAAAGCTCGATGATGAACTTTTTATAGATGAAAGGAAATATTATTTGGGTAATGTAGCTCAAATTTTAGGAATATTTCAATCAATTATTGATTATAATATGTAAAAATTACTACATTTGCAATCAAAATACTATATTATTACTAATAAACAAAAAAAGAATGAAAGAAATTAAGAGAGTTTACACATTTGGCGATAAAAAAGCCGAAGGTAAAACAGAGATGAAAAATCTTCTTGGCGGAAAAGGTGCTAACCTTGCAGAGATGAATCTTGTCGGTGTACCTGTTCCTCCCGGATTTACGATTACAACAGAAGTTTGTACGGAATATAACAAACTTGGTAAAGAAAAAACTGTTGAATTGATAAAAGAAGAGGTCGAAGATGCTGTTAATCAAGTCGAAAAAATAATGAACTCTAAATTCGGCGACAAAGAAAATCCATTGTTAATTTCAGTACGTTCTGGCGCGAGAGTATCTATGCCCGGTATGATGGATACTGTTTTAAATCTAGGATTAAATGATGATGCCGTTGAAGGAATCGCAAAAAAATCTGGTAACGAACGTTTTGCATGGGACTCATACAGAAGATTTGTTCAGATGTACGGGAATGTTGTTTTGGGAATGAAACCAGAATCAAAAGAAGACATAGACCCGTTTGAAGAAATCATGGAAAAAATGAAAGAAAAAAAAGGTATTCAATTGGATACTGAATTTAGTGTTAAAAATTTAAAGAAGCTCGTAAAAAAATTCAAAAAAGCCGTAAAAAAGAAAACAGGACATGATTTTCCAACAGACCCATGGAAACAACTTTGGGGAGCAGTAATGGCTGTTTTTGACAGTTGGAATACAGACCGTGCAATATATTACAGAAGAATGAACAAAATTCCAGGAGACTGGGGAACAGCAGTAAATGTTCAGGCTATGGTTTACGGTAATATGGGACAAAACTCAGCAACAGGAGTAGCATTTACAAGAGATGCTGGAACTGGTGAAAATATATTTAACGGTGAATATTTAATTGATGCTCAGGGCGAAGATGTTGTAGCAGGAACAAGAACTCCACAACAAATAACAAAAGAAGGTTCTATACGATGGGCTAAACTTGCACTCGTTTCGGAAGAAGAAAGAGCTTCGAAATATCTATCCCTAGAAGAAGTTATGCCAACTCTTTACAACGAGCTTAACGAAATTCAGGATAAACTCGAAAAACATTACAAAGATATGCAAGACCTTGAATTTACAATTCAAGACGGAAAACTTTGGCTCTTGCAAACAAGAAACGGAAAACGTACTGGCGCTGCAATGGTAAAAATCGGTATGGACATGTTGAACGAAGGTTTGATTGACGAAAAAACAGCAATTATGCGTCAAGAACCAGAAAAATTAGAAGAACTATTGCATCACGTTTTTGATAAAGAAGCAATTAAAAAAGCAAATGTTTATGCAAAAGGTTTGCCAGCTTCTCCAGGTGCCACAACTGGACAAATTGTATTCTTTGCCGATGATGCAGAACGTGAAGCGGAAAAAGGAAATAATGTTATTTTGGTTCGTATTGAGACATCACCAGAAGACCTTGCAGGAATGGATGCAGCAAGAGGTATTCTTACAGCAAGAGGAGGAATGACTTCGCATGCTGCTGTTGTAGCAAGAGGAATGGGAAAATGTTGTGTCTCAGGAGCAGGTGGATTACACATTAATTACAAAGCTCGTACTATGGAAACAGACGGTAAAACTTTTAAAGAAGGTGATTGGATTTCACTAAACGGAAGTACAGGCGAAATGTACGAAGGAAAAATTGAAACAATAGAACCCGAAGTAGGAGGAGATTTTGGTAATTTAATGGAGCTGACAGAAAAACATTCTAGAATGTATGTTCGTGCAAACGCAGATACAGGAAAAGATGCAACTGTTGCCAGAAATTTTGGAGCAAAAGGTATAGGTTTAACACGTACAGAACACATGTTTTTTGAAGGTGACCGTATTGTTGCAATGCGTGAAATGATACTTGCCGAAGACGAGAACAAAAGAAGAGAAGCACTTGATAAATTATTGCCTATCCAACGTGCAGATTTCGAAGAAGTTTTTAAAGCTATGCACGATTTGCCAGTTACTGTTCGACTACTTGACCCACCGTTACACGAGTTTGTTCCTCACGACAAAAAAGGACAAAAGAAAATGGCAAAAGTAATGGGTGTCTCTGTTAAGAAAATAAAACAAAAAATCGAAGACCTTGCAGAATTCAATCCAATGCTTGGACATCGTGGCTGTCGTCTCGGAAATACTTATCCAGAAATTACAGAAATGCAAGCAAGAGCTATAATAGAGGCTTGCTTAAATCTAAAAGAACAAGGCATAAGAGCGATTCCAGAAATAATGATTCCATTAACAGGAATTATTGAGGAAATGAAAATGCAAGAAAATATAGTTCGTGAAACAATTGCGAAAGTTTTCAAAGAAAGAAACGATACAATAGAGCATCTTGTTGGAACGATGATTGAAATTCCACGTGCTGCGCTAACAGCCGACCAGATAGCCGAATCGGCAGAGTTCTTTTCTTTTGGAACAAACGATTTAACACAAATGGCTTTTGGTTATTCTCGTGATGACGCAGGTAAATTTTTACCTATATATATTGAAAAAGGAATCTTGAAAAACGACCCTTTTGAAGTACTCGACCAAACAGGTGTTGGTCAGCTCGTCAAAATGGCTTGTGAAAAAGGAAAAATTACAAGACCAGATATAAAACTCGGCATCTGCGGAGAACACGGAGGAGAACCACAATCAGTGGAATTTTGCCACAGAACAGGACTTGATTATGTAAGTTGCTCGCCATATCGTGTGCCAATAGCACGACTTGCCGCCGCACAAGCTACCATAAGAGAAACACTATAAATTTGAATAATTGTAAATTGTAAATTAAAATATTTATTCTAATTTACAATTTACATTTTTTTTGTGTAAATTTACTAATGATTTCCAGTTATATCATTTGCCCATTCAGGAAAAACAGAAAGCTCAATTCCGAAGACTGTCTGTCCCCAAAAATACATAACAATACTCACAATCACAACTCCTATTATATTAAGTATAAACCCGGTGCGCATCATTTCTGATATTTTCAATTGATTAGTACCAAAAACAATTGCATTAGGAGGTGTAGCAACAGGAAGCATAAATGCCAACGAAGCAGCCATAGTTGTTGGTATCATAAATATCAAAGGATTTATTTTTACACTTATTGCAATGCCAGCGAGAATAGGTAATAACATTTCTGTTGTTGCAGTATTTGAAGTAAGTTCTGTAAGAAAGGACATAAAAAATGCAATAGTAAGAATTATAATAAACGGATGAACTCCAGAAACAACTTTCATTTGTTCACCAAACCACAATGCTAAACCAGACTCTGCAAAACCTTGCGCGAGTGCAAATCCACCTCCAAAGAGTAAAACAATATGCCAAGGGAGTCTTCCGATGACTTCGGCTTGAAGAATCCTCTCGCCCGGTTTTGATTTTGTTGGTATCATAAATAATAAAACAGACATTGCAATTGCCACAGTGCCATCGTTCAGATATTTTGGATTTCCGAACAAAGATGCCCAGCCAGAAATATTTATATTTATTATTTTTATATCAGACCTAAAAATCCACAAACAAGCCAAAGTTATAAAAGCAATAAGAACAATAATTTCTTCAAAAGAAAGTTTGCCAAGTTTTTTGTATTGATTTTTGAAAACATCAGACTCGTTATCGCTACTTTTTTTTGATGGTTTAAATTTGATATATAAAACAAGCCAAGCCGCAATGAGCATTATTATAGTTACAGGCAAAGCAAATACAAACCATTGTGAAAAAGATATCTCTGGAGCAAGAGGGAACATAATAGAAAAAATACGTGCAAAAGATAAGTTCGGTGGAGTTCCTATTAATGTTGCTATTCCGCCAACGGAGGCACTGTAAGCAATTCCAAATAAAAGACCAGATGAATATTTTCTTACATCTTCTTTGCTCATATATTCACGGAACTTAGAAACGATAGACAAAGCAACTGGAACCATCATCATAGCTGTTGCAGTGTTAGACATCCACATTGAGAGAAAAGCTGTTGCAATCATAAATCCGAACAAAATCCTTCCATGACCACTTCCAGTTAGCATAAGTATTCTTAGTGCAATTCGTTTGTGCAAGTTATGCCTTTCCATTGCGAGTGCCATTAGAAAACCACCAATAAATAAAAAAATTACATGATTAAAATATGCCGAAGAGACAAGTTTGCCGTTCATTATTCCAAGAAGAGGAAACAAAGCAACTGGTAATAAGGCTGTTACAGCAATAGGAACAGCTTCGCTAACCCACCAGATAGCCATCAAAACAGCGATAGCAAGCGTTGCGGTAATCTCTGGCTTCTCTGGATCTAAATCTGCAAAAAAATAAATGGAAAGACTAACTACCAATCCAAAAAAAAGACCAATAGTTTTTGATAATTCTTTTTTCATCTGTAAATATATTAGGTAATATTTTTTTTATAATCAAAAATCAAGTCCTAATTTTTTTTTTAATTTTTCAAGATTTTGATTTTTTTCATTTAGGTATTTATATTTGTCTCGGTCGGTATATAGTTTTTTTTTTTATTAATTATTTCTTTTTCTGATAAAGATACAATTAAATTAATATTGTTATTGTTTAATTTCTTCCTCAGAAATAAGACAAGTTTTGATTTTATTTCATTAAGTTTGTCCTGTACCAATTTTGAACTTACTTTTATTTCGATATTGCCTGAGCTTGTTAGAGTAGGCGAAGAGTTTTTTAGAATACTATAAAGGCGCGGTTTACTTTTTAAGCCATATGTTAGTTTATTCCACGCTAAATTTATTTCCTCTTGCGTAAAATTTTTCTTTTCTATAACATCTATTTTTTTCTCTACAGCTATTTTTTCTGGTATTTTTTGTTTTTTATTTTCTGGTGTTCTTTTTATCGAAATTCCAGATGTTTTTACTCGTGATGTAACAATTTTTTTTGTTTCTTTTATTTCATTTGTATTTTGTTTTGTTTGCGTTGTTTGTTTTATAATTTTCTCATTTTTTCTTTCTGGAACGACCTGGTTTGTAATATAATTTAATTTCAGAAGTGCAAGTTCTACTTGGAGTCTTTTGTTTTTGCTTGCTTTATAAGATAGGTCTGCTTCGTTATTTATTTTTAATGCTTTAAGTAAAAATATTGTATCAATTTTCTGGCTTTGTGCTTTGTAACGTTCTTTTATTGATGCTCCGACTTCTAATAGTTCTATTGTTTTAATATTTTTACAAACAAGCAAATCTCTAAAATGACCGCTGAGACCAGTAATAAAATGATGTCCATCGAATCCTTTATTTAATATTTCATTGAAAGTTAGCAATGTATCTGCAAAATTATTTTCATAAAAATAATCTGTTATTTTAAAATAATAATCATAATCAAGTACGTTTAGATTTTCTATTGTATCGTTGTATGTAATTTTGTTTCCGGAGAAGCTCACAATTTGGTCAAAAAATGAGAGCGCATCTCTCATTGCACCGTCTGCTTTCTGAGCAATTATATTTAAAGCGTCTCTTTCTACAATAACATTTTCACTCTGTGCCACATAAGCGAGATGATTTACAGTATCTTCTATTTTTATTCTATTAAAATCAAATATCTGACAGCGGGACAGTATAGTTGGAAGTATTTTATGTTTCTCTGTTGTGGCAAGAACAAAAACTGCATGACTTGGTGGTTCTTCTAGTGTTTTAAGAAAAGCATTAAAAGCCTGAGCGGACAGCATGTGAACCTCATCAATTATATAAACACTGTGGCTGCCTATCTGTGGTGGTATTCTTACTTGTTCGATTAGGTTTCTTATATCTTCGACAGAATTATTTGAAGCAGCATCTAATTCGTGAATATTATAAGAACGCGACTCGTTGAACGCTTTACATGATTCGCATTTATTACAGGATTCAAAATCATCGCTACGGTTTTTACAATTTATTGTTTTTGCAAAAATTCTTGCACAGGTAGTTTTACCAACTCCACGAGGCCCACAAAATAAATACGCATGAGCAAGATGATTTTTTTTTATTGAGTTCTTTAATGTTACAGTTATTGATTGCTGACCAACAACAGAATTGAATGTCGATGGACGATATTTTCGTGCCGATACTATAAAGTTTTCCATTTGACAAAAGTAACATTATTGTTTTATTTTATAAAAATTTTTAGTACTTTTTATTTTAATCAATTTTTATGTACTGATTATAAGATAAATACAAAAATAAATTATATTATACAATAATAAATTAGATTTAAAATATATATATAAACAATTTTTTTTGTATATTTGCAGTTCGTACTAACAGCAAATACCATTTAAACAAAAATTCTATTAGTAATAGTTAAAAAATAACTTATGATTTGTTTTTTGTAAAATATTTATTATCAGGTGTAAACCAATTCGTAATTCATAATTTATAATTCGTAATTTCCTTAGGTGTAATATAATTTATTTAATTCAATATGAAACCAGATATAAAACTAAAAAAACACACAATACAATTAACCATTATCAGCCTATTTACATTAATTATATTTTTTGTTTCTGCTTGCGATAATTCAGATTTGAAAATAACAGACGAAGAAAATGAATGCGAAAATCCTGATTATAATGATTGCAATACAAAAGAACCATTTCGAGATTCATTACATATACAAGTTACTATCAATGAAGAAAATGAGAAAGTTAAAATTACTGTTTACGAAGGTGATATTGAAAATGGTGTTGTCGTAAATCAAATCGAATCAACTGAAACAGATATTTTTATTGATGTTTTATTAAACTCTGAATATTCTGCCGCCGCAAGATATATTTCAGGTAACGACACAATTATTGCTATCGATGGGACAGAAATTGAAAAAACAAGTGAAACTTATTGTGATTCGACATGCTGGAGTATAAAAGGAGAAGATATTGATTTAAGATTGAAATAAGATATAATTAAAAAAAAAAATAGTGTTAATTCGTTAATAATAGGAACACGGAAGAACACAGATTATACGGATTTTCACGGATTTATTATAATTGTCAATTTGTCATAAAATATGTTATGATAAATTTTATTTACTGACTTTTTTTCATATTTATTTTATGGCATAAGTATTGATAATTATTTTTCTAATATATTAATAAAATAGATATATAGGACAAAATAAATAAACTTTTTAGGAATTAATAAATAAATTAATAGATATAAAAATGAAAGAATTACAACCGATTAACGAAAATGTATTACTTGAGGTTTTGGAAAGTAAAGGAGAGCAAAAGACGGCAAGCGGAATTATAATACCCGAATCGGCAAAGGAGAAGGAAACAATTGGAAAAGTTATTGCTATAGGAGATATCAAAAAACCTGGAATCGTTGCTGGTGATAATGTTTTATATAAAAAATTCTCCGGCACTGAGTTGAATTTTGAAGGTCGGAAATACATTGTTATGCCTTATGAAGATATACTTGTAAAAATTGTTGAAACAGAAGAAATATAATATTTAAAAATTCAAATTATTTATGTCTGTCCGTTTTGAGTATTTATTATTTTATAACTTTAAAAGAGTCACAAATAGTGAACAATATTTTTTTATAGTTTGTAAAATAATTACACATAACGGACAGTTTTGATATTGTTTTTATTAATTTATTTTTTATTTTTGAACTAATCTTTCTGCGATTTTATCTAATGTTTTTTTATTTTCACTAATAAATAGTTCTGTATCTTTCACAAGATTATTGATATTTTTTTGACTTGCATTGTCCATATCCAAATTTGCATTTATTAGTTCTGTTTGTAATCTGAATAGGTTATTTGAACTTCCAGTGTTATCAAAAATTTTCTTGATTTGATAATTTACGGTTTCAGAGTTTGAAGACATCATAATGTCAATAAGCGGTTTAACCCATCCAATAAGTCCTAATTTTTTCACTTTTTTGTATAAATATTTTTTTTCATTTTTACGGCTTCTGCCTGTTCCAATTGATAACATAAAAATTTCATTTAATTTAGGAACTGGTTTAAATTTTGTTATTTCAACAATCGCGCACATTGCTGGATTATTTGCAAAAACACCTCCATCAATAAACGGCTGATACTCTCCGTTAATACTTTTAATATAAGCTGGTTCGAAATATGTAGGTGCCGCAGATGTCGCTCTTGCGATATGCTTTATAAAATAATCTTCTTTATTATCGTTCTGATTAAAAAAAACTTCTTCTCTTTTTTGAGTATTATAAGATGTTATTAAACAAGGTTTTATTAATTCGCTTAATTTTGTGTTACCAAAATATTCTTCAAATTTTTTCTCGATATTATATTTTGGATATTTTTCATCAAGCAAGCCACCGATTGTACATATTCGTTTTCTAATAGGAATAGAAAATATCTCTGTTCCGCTCTTAAGATAGAAGTCAACAGCTTCTTTTGCAGAATATTTAGCACGTCCTTCTGAATCTGGACATAAAAGTGCAAGAGTTAAAATACCTCCTGTACTTGTACCAGCTATTAAATCGAAATAATCAGAAATCCTAGCATTCGGATTATTACTTAACTCCTGCAACTTATTTTCAAGATAAGTTAGTATAGTTCCAGGTACTATTCCTCTTATCCCGCCTCCATCAATTGATAATATTTTTGTCATTTTTTTATATTTTATAATTATAATTTTTTGTTATTGAAAAAATGTGGCTCGCTGGAAATTTTACAATTGTAAAATTTCAGTGTGTTTTTTTTAAAATAAATATAATTTCATCTTTTCTGCATTTAGATAATTGTCAGCCAAAATTTTATATTCTTTTTTAATTTCATATCCAACATATTTTCTTTTTGTTTTTAATGCAGCTAGTCCTGTTGTTCCACTTCCAATAAATGGGTCTAGAATTACATCTTTTTCAAAACTGTATAGTTGTATTAATCTGTATGGTAGTTCAAAAGGGAAAGGAGCAGGATGCTTAATTTTTTTAGCAGATACAGTATTCATATTCCAAATTGATTTTGTATATTCCATAAATTCATCACGAGTTATAGAATTTTCTTTTTTCTCTCTTTTATAATCACCTTTTGAAAATATCAGTATATATTCGTGAACATCTCTTAGTATAGGGTTTGATGCGGATTTCCAACTTCCCCATGCAGTAGACGACCCCGCACTTGATGCTTTATTCCATATAACTTCTCCGCGCATATTAAAACCTAAATCAATCATTATTTTTGAAATATAATCTGATAACGGAATGTATGGTTTTCTGCCAAGATTGGCGACATTTATGCAAGCTCTTCCGCCATTAACAAGCACTCTATATGTTTCAGAAAATACTTTTGTTAATAGATTTAAATATTCGTTTAATGTTAAATCATCATCGTATTCTTTTGAAACGTTATAAGGAGGTGAAGTAATCATCAGATGAACTGAATTATTTGGCAATTCTTTCATATTCTCTGATGATTTTAATAATATTTTATTTTCAATTTCTTCCGATATTTTATTTTCAAATATTTGTATAGGCTTATTATTGTTCAAGTTTTTATACATTCTTGAATTATAAAATTTTCTAGCATCATGGTTTGTTCTTCCTGATGTTCCGAATGAGCTTGTTTCTGTTCTTTTTTTCATTTTAACTACGAATTAGTTCTAAAAATTTTTCAGCCTTTTTTATATTTGTTTCGTTTTTATTTGCGATAGTGATAATTTCGCCAAGTTTTGGTTTAGAAATCATAGATGAAAAATAGTTCATCTCATTTTCAATAAGTTTTGTCAATAATATTTTTAATTGGCTTAATTTTTCTATTGTTTGAAATGCTTTATTTTTAGAATTTTTGATAAATTCATTTTTAGAAAAATTAGGATTTAATGATATGAAATTTTGAATAACACCAGATTTTTGAAGAAAATCAACTTTTTTCAGATAGTGTTTTGTTATTGGACTGTTTCCAAGAATAATTATTGGAATTTTTGTTGAAGATATACCTGAAACTCTGATATTTATTGCTTTACCAATAGCTTTTAACATACTATCAGAACGCAAAATTGACGGGTTACCTTTGTGTGTACTGTAATCTCCAAGATATTTTATTTTATTGGCTTTGAGAAAATATTGATAATTTGAAGTTATTGACATTTTAATTTCAAAAATCATTTTGATATTTTCTGCTGGTTGTTCAATATCATTTGTTGTGCAGAATGCAAGATCGGCATTAGACTGCTTTGACAATCCTATTTCGTTGCAAACTACACCAGTTATTGCATGTAATTTCAGTTGTTTTGCTATGGATTGTAATAAATTTGTGCACCATTTTTCTGTATATTGTCCAATCAATGAATTCCTGCTTTGTAAAACTTGTCCTTTTGCACGTTGTCTTTTTGTAACATACGCAAAATAATCATTTCCAAATTTATAAAATAATTGTTCTGGTGTTGCAAAACTATTCAATGCTTGTTCAAAAAATTGTTTTTCTGTTTTTATATCCCAAAGTTTATTTTTCATTTTTTATGAATTTATAATGTTACAAAGATAAAACAAATACTTCAAAATATTTAAGTATTGAAAATCAAGAATGCTTTGTTCTTGATGCGTTTATCTTATAATCAACATTTTTTTATTTTTCCACAAATACTGTATCCGTTTTCACTATTGTGTCTTTTATTATTATTGTTTTATGTTTAATAATTTTTTTGCGTATAGGTATTTTCATGTGAACATTTTCTTTTTGTTTTTCTTCTTGTATTTCTTCTTTTACATCAATATTTACAGTATCTTTTACATATTTCTCAATAAGTTTGTTTGTTTCAATATCTTTTATTTTATTTTTTATATCATCACCATTTTTATTATTATTATTAAAAAACAATACTGTTCCAATAATAAGAACAAAACTTGATATTGCAACAATAATAACTTTTGACGACCAAAATGAGAATAAACGAGATGATATTTGTCTCATTATCAATGTTCCGAAACCTGTTTTTTTGGCAAGTTCGAGGTTTAATCGTATGTTAATATGTTCCCATGTTATTACTGGATTTATTTTTACGTCAATTAGTTTATTCTTTGCCAGTTCATCTATATATTTTAGATCATCTTTCATCATCTAAGTAATTAAAAATTTTTTATTTTTTGAGTTTTTTATTTTTTGTAAACCTGCTTTATAAAGTATTTTTTGCAATTTTTTTCTTGCTCGTAACAATTGCGATTTTGATGTTCCTATGTTTATATTTAATTTTTTCGCAATTTCTTTATGTTTGTATCCTTCTATTGCATACAAATTAAATACTGTTCTAAAACCAACAGGCAATTTTGTTACATAATGTAAAATTTCAGAATGCGAGAAATCAGCATTTTCTATTACACTTTTAGCATTTTTTACATAAATTTCTTTTTCATTTCCAATATTTTGTTCTTCAGCAGATTTTATTAAAAATTCAAAATTATCAAATTGAATTTTTTTTTTTTTATTTCTAAGATACATTAGGGACGTATTAACGGCAATTCTCTTCATCCAACCTTCGAAAGAGCCAGTCCCTCTAAATTGTAATATCTTAGAAAAAATAGTAATAAAACTATCTTGCATAACATCTTCGGCAATAGATTTATTACGTACATACCTAATACAAATACCCAATATAATAGGTGAATATTTTTTATAAATAAGTCGCTGTGCATCGCGGTCATTTTTTTTACATTGTTCTACTAATAGTTTATTTATAGGCATTATTTTCTTATATGTCTGATGTTTTCATTAAAAAAGGTTGCACTAAAAAAATTAATATAGAAGTGTTCTAATAATTGTATAGGGAGTCAGTCAAACTGTAAATGTATCAAACAAAAGACAACAATATTTATAGAAATTTTACAAATCTACTCGTAAGAATATATTTCTTTTATAAATATTATTTTTTTATTTTATTCAGTTCGATAAGATATTTGTCAGCAAATAATTCTTGAACTTTTACGAAATTATTGAAAGCTGTTTTTATTATAATATTTTTCTTATCTTCTTGTTCAGAAAACAAAATCTGGTCATATTCATCATCAGGCAAACAATAAAGTTTATACATAATAGAATATTCGTTATCACAGGCAATTATAATTTGATTAAAATAATTTTCAGCACCTATATATAATAAAGAATCATTGTCAAGAAATCTTATTTTGTATTTGAGAGTTCTTAAATTTATTTCTGTTACATTTTTTGTATTATTAAGTGCTGGTTTTATTTCTTCTGGTTTATATGTTTTAAATGCGTTTTCCAAATCATTAATTGTAACAACAACATCATTTTGCAGTTCTACAATTTTACTGTTATACACAGCAGCTTCTTCGGGTGTAGGTCCACATGCAAAACTTAACAAAAATACAATAATTAGAATTGTAATAAAGCTGTTTTTTTTCATTTTTTAATTGTCTCTATTATTTTTCGCATTTGTCATTTGTCCGATAAATAAAATACTAGCTGTTTTATTATCTTTAATAATGTATATAAAAGGGTGGTCTGCTTTAAATTTTTTAGTATTTTCTGGACTTGTTGATGTAATTCTTTTCATAACAACTGCTGTTGCTGCTGCGGCTTCTGTCCCTGATTCATTGACATTTATAAATGTTTGATGAATAATTTTATCAATTTTTATTTCTTTTTTACAAATCATATCAGTAAAATCAGCCTTGTTCGTAAAAGCCTGTTTTATACCAGCATCTGATAATACTTTTACTAAATCATATCTGCTTTCTATTTTGAATTTTGGAAATGTTATTTCTGTTTTTTCGTATTTCAGTTTTGAAACTATCTCTTCGTAATATTTGTTTGTAAAATTATCTTGTAATGCTTTTAGTCCTTTCTTTTTTTTAGGTAAAAAAACAACCATTGATGCTTTTTCGTCTATATAAGGTATTTCAATAACTTGTGTTTTGTCATCTTCAAAATATTTTGTTCTATATTTTTTTCTCATAAACATTGTTTTTGTTTCTTTGCCAACACCATAAAATTTATCTTCGTAATTGTTTTTTTCTTCAAATTTTATTTTCCATTCGGCAAGAAAATAAACAGCATTCACAAGAACAAGTTTTGTATCTTTGTCTAAGTCTGATTCCTGAAGCAAATTTTTTATTTTTTTATTTGTCTTCTTCTCTGTCCACGAGTTAATATTTAACCTTGCTTTTTCTCTATTCTCTGCATTTTTGTAGTCTACAAGTTCAACTGGTGCTTTGTAGTTCGATTCTATTGTTTTAAAAAATGTATGAAAAAATTTAAAATCGTTCTGAGCCCATAGAGAATTTGCTGTTACAAATGTATAACTGTCTTTGTTTCGCGAAGCAGATACTTTTTGCATTATTCCAGCAAAATCTTTATGTAATTGTGTCTTTTCGTCTGGAAAGTGCATAACTGCTGCCATTTCTTTTTTTGTTTTATTTTTTGCTCCTTCGTAAGTCATTGCCAAAGCAACTGAAACACTGAAAGGTGAAATAAATAAATTATCTTCTTCCGATTCTAAATATTTATACAAATCAAAAGCAAATTGATTATTATTTTTAACTTGTTTATTATAACTTTGTGCCGATAATGATAAAAACATGATGATGATTGAAATTGTAGAAATTATTTTTTTCATAATTTTAATTTTATAAATGTGAATTTTAAATGAATAAGAAGCGCAAAAGTAAAAAAAAAACTAATATTATTAATAATTTTATTATCTTTTGAATATAAAGATGCAAAAGACAAAATTATTTCCGAAAAAAATAACTGATATAAAATATTTCAAAAATCAGGAACTATGAACAATAAAAAAGGAGTATTTGAAATCGTTCTTACAAAGAACGGTATTATTAATCACAGATTTTTTTAAGCCAAATTAAATAATATTACAATGAAATATTTAATTATAGATAAATATAAAGGTCGTTATATTAAGCCTAAGGATTTATGTTTAAGTTTATTAATTACAGAAAAATTAAAAAATTGGTTATTGAAATATGAAAACGAATATTATGAAGGTTTTAAGAATGATAAATTAATAGATATACTTGATAAGGAGGGAACAGAAATAACTGCTCTTATAAAAAATGAACTATCTAAAATTAAGATTGAATATTTTTCTAATGCACGTATGAAAATAATATAAAATAATAATTATATGTGTTTATATATTTGCTTAGAATAAAAAATAAGATAAATTGAAATTCTTAGAAATTATGAAAAAAAAAAAGAATATTAATCAAATTTCCGATGTTCAAAAAATATTTGAAGATATAACCGGCGAAAGAGATATTAATAAGGCAATTCACGGACTTTTGAAAGATTATATTAAAACAAAATTATTTCAATTAAAAGTGCAAAATATCCAATACGAAACAAATTACGGTTTAACTTATTACGAATTTGAAAAAAAATCTGCAAATTGGGAAAACGGCTCAACTTATGAAATCGAATTGGAATATTATAAGTGGGGCGAAATAATAACGGAAATTGAATATTTTAAAAAACTTGCAAAACAATGGACGTAAACGAATTTAAAATTGAATTAATATCAAGATTATCAGTTCTTGAATTTGTGGAAAGTTACAAAATAAGCAAAACAAAAAAAATATTAAAAGTAAGAGTTTTCTTAACCAAAAAAGGTCTTTTAAGTGTCTATTACAATATGGTATTAAGAATTCAATCATTTGTGTTGATAATAAACAGAAAAAGAGTTTGGGGAATTGACAGGGATAATCGACATGATTGGCATGAACATACTATTAACAATCCAGATAAACATGAATTCATTGAACCACATAATATCGAACAAATAATTAAAAAATTAGAAATTGTGTGGAAAATGTTGAATAAATGAAACCTCTATTTATCAGCAGAAAAATTCTATAACACAAATTTAAAAGCATCTGATTATTTAATAATTGGGAAATAATAAATATTTTTTCAAATTACTTAATTAAGTAACAATTCAATTATGGCAACTTCATATATAATTCGTATAGATTTGGGAAATAAAAATAGAATAACAAATTTATTGAGAATTAAACCAACATGCACTGATTATGGCTGGGAAATTAGTGCTACCGATTCTGAAATAAAATTTTTATCTTTTTTAAATAAATTTGCAAATAGATATAAACAAAATATAAAAGAGCTTGAAAATATTGGAGTTCATAAAAAGGATATTACAATATGGTATTATTATGAATATAATTCGCAATGCAATATTGAATTTATTCCAGAAGAAATAAAGCTTATTGCTGAACTGGGATTTTCTTTATGTATATCATGTTGGAATATATGAAAATAATATAAAAATAAGAATTTTATAATCAACCGAATAAATAATGAAAATAAAAAATAATTCCGAAGAAAACGGAAAAATTATATTGGAAACAGGAACTTATGAAATTATTCGACATAGGCTCGATAAGTTCGGAAAAGAGCTAAGATATAAAATTAATCTTTTGAATGATGAAAGAAGAACAGTTTTTGGCTCAGCTGATGCAGCACTTATTGCAACAGAAAGAATTATTACAGAAAATGCCTGCATTCCAGCAGACATGAAACCGATAGGAAATAAATTTATATTCGGATATAATATTGATTACGGTATTAAAAAAATCTCGCCAGAAGATGTTTTTAGTGTCTATTCTTACAGCGATTTGACTTTTCACACCGAAACACTCGAATTAATTTCAGACCCTACTTTTATTTCTGATTTTAACGATTTGTATAAATATTACAAAGAAACACGTTTTATAAAATTTTCGCAAATAGGAAAATCGCAGAAAGCAATAAAAGTTTTCAAATGGATTGTGGACGGCAATAATTTGAAATATATTGATAACAGAAGCGAACACGAATTTAAGTTCCCGAAACAGCACGAATTTAAATGGAAAAAAACAAGAGACATGCACATTGAAGGTAAACATTCGCATGTGTCGATAGAAAATATACTTTTTGTTGAAACAATAGAAGGAGACCTTACTATAAAATCCGAAAACAATACAAATTCTGGTGAAGGAGTTTATGCGGAAGACGTTGATATTGGAGACCAAACTCTTGATGATGCCGATTTTCATTATTCTGTTCTTGGAGATATTGTTATTCTGAAAATAAGACCATATCAGGAAAAAAATTACAGATATATTGTTTACAGTGCAAAAACAAAAACAGCCGTAAGAATTGATGCAATCGAAAATGCTTGTGTATTATTGCCTGAGAATCAGGGAATTATCTTTTCAAACGGCTATTATTTACAAACAGGTGATTATAAATTTTTCGACAGTAGATTTGAAAATCTTATTTTTGAAAGAAAAATAATATCACCAAACGGAGAAGATTTTATTTATACTTTTTACGAAAATAATACAGGTGTTTATGTTCTACTGAAATATAATCTTATCGAACAACAAATTGAAACACCTGTTATTTGTAATGGTTTTTCGATTTTTGAAAACGGAGAAATGTGCAACTTCCGTGACGACGGAGAAACAAAAAACAACTCTGATGGAATATATTGCCAACAGGCTTGGAATTATTTTTATGAAAATAAACGGACAAGCACTTGGTCACAGTGTAATTTCTGTTGACCCCAATGAAGCACCAAATGCTAGCTCGCGCTAAGAGCTTAAAAAATTAAATCTTGCTTTTGAAATAGGTGATAATGTTATGATATATCTTGATGATATTCAACATTGTAATCCAGAGTTTTTGCAAAAATTTATTTCATTATCAGATGCTCAGCGAAAAATCGAAGGTGTTTACAAAGGAAAAACTAAGACTTATGATTTTAGAGGAAAAAAGTTTGTGTTGTAATGGAGGGAAATCCTTACACTGAGAGTAGAGAAAAATTTCGTATTCCAGACATGCTTGCCAACAGAGCAGATATTTATAATCTCGGCGATACGGAAAATGAATTTTTATTGAGTTACATAGAAAACAGCCTTACATCGAACAAGATATTAAGTAAACTTGCACTGAAAAGTCGTAAAGATATTTATACATTAATCGATGCTGTTGAGTCGGGAAACAAAGAAAATATTGAATACGAAGCAAATCATTCTGCGAAGATATTAATGAATATAAATCGGTGTTGGAAAAGATGCTGAAAATTCGCAACGTAATTTCGACTGTAAATAAAGAATACATTTATTCTGCGGCACAAGCTGATGCCTACCGAACCGAATCGCCATTCAAATTGCAAGGCTCATACAGAGATATGAACAAAATGGTTGAGAAAGTAATACCGGTAATGAACCAAGAAGAACTGCAAACACCAACATCAGATGCAGAAGCTAATTTGCTTAAATTCAAACATATAACAAATATCAGTAGCAAAGAAGAAGCGAAATATTGGCAACTTACATAAAAAATAAACAAGCAAATTCTGGAGGTCAAATAGCAATTATTTTAAACCAAATGAAAAACAATATCAAATGGACTATCTGGAATAGAAGAAGCTATATTAACTAAAAACTAACAAATAGAAACTAAAAATTAAAAACTAATATGGGAAATTTTACATTTACTATAATCAAACCTACGGCAGTAATGAAAGGTTATGCAGGCGAGATTATGTCTATGATTTACAAATCTGGGTTTCGTGTTAAGGCAATGAAGATGCTGAGATTAAGCAAGATAGAAGCGATGGATTTTTATTCTGTTCATAAGGAACGCCCTTTTTATGATGAGTTAACAGATTTTATGAGTTCAGGACCTATCTTTGCGGCAATAATAGAGAAAGAAAATGCTGTCTCAGAATACCGTAAATTTATAGGTGCAACAAATCCAAAAGAAGCCAAAAAAGGAACTGTAAGAAATATGTATGCAAGCGATATCCAAGCTAATGCTGTTCATGGTTCTGACAGCGATGAAAATGCAATTATTGAAAGTAATTTCTTTTTTTCTACGAAAGAAAGATTCTAATTTTTTTGTTCTATATATTATATTGATTGGGTATGAAATGAAATTTTCAAAACTTCAAAGTTTACTCCTAATCAATATAATATACAAAATAGGAAAATATTTTTATGTACTTTCAAACAGTTCATTTTCAACTTATTATCATCAGCTCACAGCTATTTCAAGTAATTTCAAAGTATTTTTATTTGCGTTCATTTCGGCTTTTATTCCAGTAGGAATAGTAATTATTGTATCAATATGTCCGAATGATAATCCATAAGAAACAGGAATATTGAGCGGTCTAAGTAAATTTATAAGAGTTTCTTTTAAGCTAAGACTTGGACGGTCTTTTGTTGTACATTCGTAGAAAACACCCATAACAATTCCAGCTGCACGGCACAGATTTGTTGCTTGCAAAAGATGTACAAACATTTTATCTATCTTGTATGTTTTTTCGTCAATTTCTTCGATATAAACTATTTTATTTTCAAAATCTTGTTCGAATCTACTTCCTATCATTGAATCGAGTACACTTAAATTGCCTCCTATTAGTTCGCCTTCTGCTTTTCCACCTCTAATTGTATAAATATCAAATTCCTGATTATCAGAAGTTTTATCTTCTCTTTTGTAAGGATATTTATAATTTTCTTCTGGATTTATAACAATATTATTCAATGATTTTAATGTAAATTCATTAAAATCAGAAACACCAAGTGGTCCATGGAAAGTAATCAAACCAGTATTTTCATAGATAGAACTTAATAAAGCAGTAATGTCGCTGTAACCTATAAAAACTTTTGGGTTCTGTTTAATAACTTCAAAATCAAGCATATCAAGCATTCTTATCGAACCGTATCCTCCTCTTATACATAATATTCCAGATATTTTTTTATTAGAAAACATACTCATTAAATCTTCAGCTCTTTTTCTATCGTATCCTGCGAGATATCCATATTGCAACAAAACAGCATCAGTATGAAAATAATCAAAACCTAATTTTTTTAATTTCTCGATTGTAGAATCAAGTTGTTCTTTAACAATCGGACCAGATGGAGTTACAAGTCCAATCGTATCGCCATGCTTAAGACGTTTAGGAAATATTCTTGTCTTCGGTGTAACAGACCTGATATTTTTTACAAAAGGAACTAACGAAAAAGATGTTAATTCGTTTGTATCTCTGATAAATTTATTATTTTTTAACATTTTATTGTATAAATACTTAGTACATGACAATTTTTTTATTCAATTTATAGCAAACTAACGCAAATATCAAAATTTTGTTTTCTGCAAATAATAGAATTTATTAAAAAAGCCAGTCCAAAAGCAAAAAAACTATGTGAGCGTCTTCCATGTTTTTTTATTTTTATTTCTTCGATATTTTCATACTTCCAAATACCAGTAATATAAGCCCAGGTATAAGCTATTGATAATAATGCAATAAGTTTATCAATTCTATCTAATTTTGTTAAATGAGAGTCCTCTAAATTAAATCCATTTGTTTTAAAAGCTTTAAACATAGTTTCTATTTGCCATCGTTCTTTATATTTTTCTAATGAATTATCATCATAAATATTAGATATTATTACAACTGCTTCTATCTCGTTTTTTTTCATTTCTTCGCTTGACTGCTGATATAAAAACTTTAACTCCATAAACAGTTCTACTTTTGTTATTACACTGATATACATCAAGTTGGAGGAAAGAAAAAAACGTGTTATCGCCATTTTTCTTCCATTTTTACACTTAACTTGAGCATTAACTTTTACACGTATGTAAAAATTTATTTTGTTACATTTTAAATAATTTAACCATTTATAAGATATAAATTCTCGGTCAGCTAGTAAATGTTTTATACAAGAAGTGCCAAATAAACTAATGAATTTTCCAATTATTGAAATACGCTCTTCTGTATTAGAATCAGCAATTCTCATTTTAATTTTAATTTTTTGAAAAACAAGATTTTATAAAATGAATTTTCGCGCTGAAAATA
>JAOZMB010000155.1 GCA_029934515.1 Bacteroidales bacterium | reverse complement strand
TTTAAAACAAATTTACATTAATTTGCAAGCAGTTAAATTTTTATACTGTAAATAAGGTTAGTGGTTAGTTTTTAATTTTTAGTTATATGATATCTTATGTTTTTAAAATAGTAATTCCTTGATTTTCAGCACTAATGCTTCTGACATATATACGCTGACAGTTTATATAAAATTTATAAATATTTTTAAAAATTTAATTATGACAAAAGAATATAAAAATTATTCGCCTTCTATCGATTCAATAATAGATAAATTAATGAGAGAGATGAATATAGATACCGAGTCAGGCAAATTACAATTTAAAAAATTGCTTCTTCGAGAATATCAATTATTATCTGGTGTTGTTGAAAAAAAATTATCTTTCCGCAAAGCGACAATAGAAAAATTAATGGAAATTGTTGATATCAAACGAATTCCAGCTAAGAATAAATTTAATAAATGGTTTGATTACAAATATAAATTATCAGAAGATGAAACTATTTTTTTGGAAAATTTGATTGAAGAGAACGAATTATTCTTGACTCTTTATAACGAACAAACTTTAACAGTAAAGTTTATAGGTTTGATTTTGAACAAAGTAAAATTCAGCAACAAAGGTATAAAAGATTGGTACGGATACAATATGAGATGCAAATTAAATAATTATATTTTAAACGGAGAACCAGATTTTACTGTGGCAACAGGAATTTCAATTCCTAAAATTCCATATTTCTTCCTACAGGAGTACAAAAAATCCGTAAATCCAACTGGAAATCCAGAATTTCAGGTACTTGCCACAATGCTCACCGCAATGACTTTGAACAATACAAACGAAATAAAAGGCGGTTTTATTATCGGCAGAACATGGAATTTTATAATTCTCGAAAAATTAGAAAACGATAATTACGAGTATTTTGTTTCAGATGGATTTGATTGTTTAAGATTTAGCGATTTAAAACAAATTTACATTAATTTGCAAGCCGTTAAATTTTTATACTGTAAATAAAATAAAAAAATGGATTGTCAAAAAATATAAAACAAATAAAAAATATGAGAGATAAAAATTTTATTTTTGGAATAAGAGCTGTTATTGAAGCAATAGATGCAGGAAGAGATATTGATAAAGTTCTAATAAAAACTGGATTAAATAACGAATTATCAAGAGAACTATATTCGTTGCTTCGTAAAAGAGGTGTTCCTTATCAATTTGTTCCAGAACAAAAAATAAATCGTGTAACAAGAAAAAATCATCAAGGAGTTCTTGCTTTTATATCGCCAATAACTTTTTATAATATAGAAGAAATTGTTACAAGTTTATTTGAGAACGGTAAAAATCCTTTTATTATTGTTCTTGACGGAATTACAGATGTTCGTAATTTTGGAGCAATAGTAAGGGTCGCCGAGTGCGGTGGTGCCGATGCAATACTTATTCCAACAAAAGCATCTGTTCAAATAAATGCTGATGCAGTTAAAACATCTGCCGGAGCATTGCATCATATACCAATATGCAGAACAAATAATCTAAGAAAATCTGTAAATATTCTAAAAAATAGTGGTCTGCAAATAATATCTGCTACCGAAAAAGCAGTTGATAATTATTATAAATCTAATCTTAAAATTCCTACGGCTATTATTATGGGTGGTGAAGATAAAGGTATATCAAAAGAACTTCTAAAAATTTCAGATTATTTAATAAAAATTCCTATCTTAGGAAATATTAAATCGTTAAACGTATCAGTATCAGCTGGAATTTTAATATACGAACTCGTCAAACAGCGCTTATAAATGTACAACAAGCATTCAGGTTGTGCATATAAACTATCGACGTGGCTTTAAAAGCTACAAAGACAGTAATTTGTTATATGTTTATTAATAAATATTCAAAAACACATGACCACAAACAACGAACTAATACTTTCGATTGATGCTGGAACACAATCAATAAGAGCAGTTTTAATTGATACAAAAGGAAATATTATTGAAATTGTTAAAACAGAAATTGAAGCATATTTTTCAATAAAACCGGGTTGGGCAGAGCAGGAGCCTGAATATTTTTGGACTAAACTATCAGAGACAACAAAAAAACTTCTTCAAAATACATCTATTAAAATTGACAGAATAAAAGCTGTTACAATAACATCTCAAAGAGGAACAGTTATTAATCTTGATAAAAAAGGAAAAGCACTTCGTCCAGCAATTGTATGGTTAGACCAAAGGCAAGCAAAACAGACAAATTATCCATCAAAAACTCTTGGAATGATGTTCGGTGTTATTAATCTAAAAAATTCTATTTTGACAGCTGTTAAAAATGCTGAATGTAACTGGCTGATACAAAACCAATTAGATATATGGAACAAAACTCATAAGTATCTTTATCTGTCGGGATATTATACTTATAAACTTATAGGCGATTTTGTTGATTCAATAGGAAACACAGTAGGTTATATGCCTTTCGATTATAAAAAACAAAAATGGACATCAGAGAAACACATGAACTTTAAAATGTTTCCTGTCGATGATGACAAAAAAGTTCGTCTAATTAAGCCCTCTGAGGTTCTTGGTGAAATAAGTAAAAAAGCATCAGAAGAAACAGGTATTCCAGCAGGATTGCCATTAATAGCTGCCGCCTCAGATAAAGCATGTGAAGTGCTTGGCTCAGGAGTATATGAACCAGATGTAGCATGTCTCAGTTATGGAACAACAGCAACTGTGCAAACAACACGCAAAAAATATATTGAAGTTACTCCTTTTTTCCCAGCATATCCAAGTGCAATTCCAGAATATTTTAATACAGAGATAATGATTTATCGAGGTTTTTGGCTTATTAACTGGTTTAAAAAACAATTCGGATACAGAGAAATTGCAATTGCACGTTCTACAGGAAAAGCTACAGAACAATTATTTGATGAAATGATAAAAAAAATCCCTGCTGGTTCTATGGGGTTAACTATCCAGCCTTACTGGTCGCCAGGTATTCGCAATCCTGGTGTAGAAGCAAAAGGTGCAATAATTGGTTTTGGTGATGTGCATACGCGCGCTCATATTTACAAGGCAATTTTAGAAGGACTGGCTTATGCCTTAAAAGATGGTTTGCTAAAGACAGAACAACGAACAAAAACAAAAATTAAGAAAATTATTGTCTCTGGCGGAGGCTCACAAAGTGAACAAGCAATGCAACTAACAGCAGATATATTCGACTTGAAAGTAGAACGACCACATACTTATGAAACATCAGCACTCGGAGCTGCAATTAATGCCGCGGTTGGAATGAAGTTCTTCCCAGATTTTAAAACTGCAATTAATGAAATGTGCAGAACAAATAAAGTTTATAAAACTATTCCAAAAAACAGGGATATTTATAAGAAACTTTTCGAAGATGTTTATCTTAAAATGTACAAGAAATTGCAACCTCTATATAATAATATTCGAAATATTACAGGATACCCAAAATAAAAAGAATAGTTGGTATTATGGAAATTTATATAATAAATGTATCACAACTTTTCAGCTTGTTTTTACTTTAATACTTATTGAAAAAAACACAAATTTATTTTTTAACTGTTAATCCGCATAAATATTTAAATTTTTAATTACAAAAATATCTAATATAAAATAAAACAAAAATGGGAAAAGATAAATTAAAACGTTTTGCCGAGAATAAAACATTTAAAAATTTGTTCCAGCCTACAGTAATAGATATGTTTAATAATGATTTTGAATTAAAAGGTAAATGGAATAAAAAATATTTTGAGAATAATAAACCAATAATTCTGGAAGTTGGCTGCGGGAGAGGAGAATATACAACTGGACTTGCTGAAAAATTTCCAAACAAAAATTTTATTGGTATTGATTACAAAGGTGCAAGATTATGGCGGGG
The DNA here is from genome assembly GCA_029934515.1 of Bacteroidales bacterium. Lineage (GTDB taxonomy): Bacteria > Bacteroidota > Bacteroidia > Bacteroidales > JAADGE01 > JAOZMB01. The sequence continues at coordinate 2,607 of JAOZMB010000155.1, read as the reverse complement.
ATGCAAAACAGCTATGGAAAACAACATGAAAAATGTCGCTTTTATTAGAAATAAAATAGAACTTGTTTGCTCTTTTTTTGATGAAAATGAAGTCGATGAAATATGGATTACGTTTCCAGACCCACAACCAAAAAAACAAAAAAAAAGATTAACTTCTGGTCGTTTTATAAATAATTATTCAAAACTATTGAAAAAAGAAGGTATTATTAATCTGAAAACAGACAGCCAGTTGATGTATAAATATACAATCGATATTATAAAATATAATAAATTGGAGCTAATATTTGCTACTGATAATTTATACGGCGAGAACATAAAGAAAACAGAAACTCATGAAATAAAAACACATTACGAAAAAAAATTCTTGGCTGAAAATAAAAAAATAAATTATTTGAAATTTAAAATCAACAATATAAAAAATATAAAAGAACTACCATTCAAGTTTATTTTATGATTGAATAAAATCTACTTTTTTTTGGTATAAATAAATATATTTTGTTTTTTTGTATAAATAAAAAATATAAAACTACAAAATATGATTTTGATTAAAAATGCTACAATTGTTGATAGTTATAAATTTGTAAAAGTAAATATTCTTATAAAGGGTTCTTACATATACAAAATATATGATGATTTAGAATACGATTTTAATTTTGCTGGATGTAGAATAATTGATGCCTCAGATAAAATTGTAATTCCAGGTGTGATTGATTGCCATGTTCATTTCAGAGAACCGGGATTATCTCACAAAGCAGATATTTATACAGAAAGTAAAGCTGGAATTGCGGGTGGAGTTACTTCGTACATCGAGATGCCAAATACAATTCCTGCAACAGTAAACATCAAAGAACTGGAAAATAAATTTAAAATTGCAAAACAAAAATCATTATCAAATTATTCTTTTTATATTGGTGTGTGTGCTGAGAATATTGAAAATATAATCAATTCAAACGATAACAGAATTGCAGGTATTAAATTGTTTCTTGGCACAACAACCAGCGGAGCAGGTGTAACAGATGATTATGTAATGAAAAAAGTATTTTCGCAAAAAAAATATCCAGTTATTGTTCATTGCGAAGACGATGATATTATAAATAATAATGAACTTAACTATAAAAAAAAATATGGCGAAAATATTCCTATCAAATATCATCGGTTTATAAGGTCAGAAGAAGCATGTTTTAAATCGTCTGAGTTTGCAATTAATTTGGCAAAACGACATGGCACAAAATTACATATTGCTCATCTATCAACAGCAAAAGAACTTGAATTAGTAGCTTCTGATTTGCCATTGAACAAAAAGAAAATTACTTCCGAAGCATGTGTACATCACCTGTGGTTCTCGGATGAAGACTATGATAAACTCAGAACAAAAATAAAATGTAATCCGTCAATAAAAACCAAAAATGACAGAAACAAACTTTTGGAAGGTTTGAATGATAATACAATTGATATAATTGCAACAGACCACGCACCACACACAATCGAAGAAAAAAATAACAATTATTTTAATGCGCCATCAGGGATTCCTCTGATTCAATTCGCTCTGCCGATGATGTTGGAACTTTGTAATTCGGATAAAATTACTATTCAAAAAATTGTGAAAAAAATGTGCAATGCACCAGCTGATATATTTAATATAAAAAAAAGAGGATATATAAAAGAGAATTATTATGCTGATATACTAATAATTGATATGAACAAAAAAAATAAAGTTACGAAAGATAAACTGTTGTATAAATGTAAATGGTCGCCGATGGAGAATTTTGAATTTAATTCAAAAATTACTCATACTTTTGTAAATGGTAATTTAGTATATGAGAACGGGAATTTTTATGAAAAAATCAAAGGAAAAAATTTAGAATTTGAAAGATAATTATAAATTTGTAATTACGAATAATCTTAAATCTAATCAAAATATAATCAAAATTATGAGAACATTTTTTTTAATACCTTTTATTTTAGCCTTATTTTTGGCTGCATGCAATAATAACGAGACAGATGAGAAAGTATTAAGTATTGATTCTATTCAAAAAGATAGCTTGACAGAGAAAGAACCAGAAAGACGAAAAATAAATGCAAGCGATTATGAATATAATAAAGATGAAGTAACTCTGGTGGCTGATACTATTAGATACACTGCAATGGTTAGAAATCCAAACAAAGAAGATGAATATATGAACGAATGGCTTAAAGACCTTGATTTAAAGGCTTTTGCTAATTTGATATTCAAAGCAGTTTATGAAGAAAGAACTAAGGCGTACAATTATTCTACAAACGAGGTAATGACAATTGATGATATAAAGCAACTTGAAAAAGAATATAAAAGAGACCGTATAGGGAAAATATTCTTTATGGAAGAATGGTATTTTGATGAAAAAAAAATACAAATGTTTAAAAAAGTAAATTCAATAATGCTTGCATACGAGAGGTTAGATGAAAATGATAAAAACCTTGTTGTTGGATATAAGGCGGGAATCAGAATATATCTTAATGATATTAAATTAGAAGAATAGAAAGCTAGATTATAAAATTAAAGGACAAACGCATCAAAAAAATAGATACATACTTAATTTTCAGCACTTAAATATTTTGATGCGTCTGCCC
>JAOZMB010000154.1 GCA_029934515.1 Bacteroidales bacterium | reverse complement strand
AAAGACGTTTTATAATCTTCGCTTTTGGATATTAAAGTTGAATAAGAAATTTCATTTGGTTTTAAATTATTTTTTTTCATTTCCGAAAACCAAAATAAAGACGTTTTATAATCTTCGCTTTTGGATATTAAAGTATTATAAGAAATTTCATTTGGTTTTAAATTATTTTTTTTCATTTCCGAAAACCAAAATAAAGACGTTTTATAATCTTCGCTTTTGGATATTAAAGTTGAATAAGAAATTTCATCAAGTTTTAAATCTTTATTATTTTTTAAAAGTTGAAAATATTTTTTTGTTAAATTATAATTCGGTGCAATATCCATTAAAACATTATAAAGATATTCCAATCTCGGTACTCCTGTTTTTTTCTGTTCTTCTTCTAATTTTTGAAAAACATATTTTGTAGTATATATTTTTTTTATTCTTTTTTCTTCCTGTCTAATATTTTGGTTTATTGATTTTTGAAAAACTTCTGCCAGTTGAAAATATTTTTTCATTTCAATAATCGCCAAAACAGCGTTTATGTGACTATCTTCTTTTTCGTAATCTTTTGCTTTTTCCTTTGCTTTATTAATAATTTTTTTGTCTATTTTTGAATAATCATTTTCCTTGTCGCTTTCCTGAATTTGCGCCGCAAACTTAATATTGTATTTCATAATTTCATTAACGGCTGTTTCTCTTGCTTCGTAAAAATTATAAAGATTATGGCATTTTACTTTCAGCTTTGGACTTTCTTTTTTACAATTTTTTTCGGAAAATATTTTTTCTAAAAATTCCTTAGATAATATTTTTTTTTTATTCATTTTAATATTTTTTTTCTAAATTAAACCGAGAATAATATTTTCTTCTTCATCGGCAAGAATTGCTTGAAAATAATCCTGTGCAAAACAAATTTCTTCGGAGTTCTTAGGCTGTCTCAACAAATTCAAATTTATCATTTTGTAAATAAAATTATCAATATCAAAATAAGATTTTTCATTTTCCTGATGCTTTTTAATAAAATTTCTTGCTTTTTCTTCCGAAATAAGTAAATTTTCTTCTGATATTTCCGAAGTTTCGTAAGCCAAATTTCGTAAAGCTCTGTAATATTTTTTGCTACCTTCTTTATTAAACTTTCTGTTGTGTTTTTCCTTATATTCTCTTTTAAAAATACAATTTATAAAAGTTTTCATAATCATTGTGTCGTTTTCTGGCGGTATTTTTTTATTTACTTCTACAACTTGAATTAACTGGACCAGCAAAAGCGGTGTTCTTATAATATCTTTGAATTTTGGTTTTTCTTTAAGTTTATTTTTTATTAATTTTTCTGTTTCTGGCGATGCGTTTTTTCTTATAAATTTGTTCATTAATTCGTTTGTCATCAGCAACATATCGAATGTTGGAATTTCTTTTTTGTCAAAAGGATTTCCATCTTGCGCTCTGCTCGAAAAGATAAAAAAATTTTTTTTGTAATTTTTCAACAAATCTTTAATTTCCTCTAACCGTATTTTGTAAAAATCATCTGAAATTTCATTAATTCCGTCGAATATAAAACTAAAAAGTCCCATTTTCAGAAGTTTTTCTATTTTTCCTGTTTTTATTTGCAAATTTTCAGATAGGTAATCTTTTAAACTTTTCTTTTTATCAATTAGACCTTTCATTTCCAACAAAACAGGAATGCTTCTTTTTTCTGGCATTTTGCCTTTATTTTTTTCTAAATATTTTTTTAATTTTTTTGCGTCTTGTCTTGTCAGATACATCAAAGCCGTACTTTTTCCAACACCTGCTACTCCGAGAGCTGTAAAACCGATTTTATTTTTGGCTATTTTTTTTCTTATTTCCCCGAAATTTCCTTTTATATCACTCTGAATAAATTTCATATCTTGTGTTAATTTGAGTTCTTCTTTCAAATTATCTATCGGCATAAATTCTTTTTTTATAAATGGAATATTTTTTTTCACAAATTCATCAAATTCGTTGACAACTTTTTCTGCATAATTAATAAAATTATATTCAAAAGGAAACGCTTTGTTTATTTCTTCTGAGTATTCAAAAGTTATCAACAAATAAACGCTTATAAAATCTGAAATATCTTTCTGAAAAAAATCATTGTCTATCGAATATTTTTTCTTTTCTTTTTCAGATTTGTGAATATTATTTCTTTCATCGTAAAGGAATTTAATTTTATCTCCAAAAATCATTTTATTTTTGAAATATTCTTTCTGAAATATCGGTTTGTGATTTTTATCTTTATCAAAAAAATCAGAAATAATATTATTATTTAATCCTAATTTGTCTCTAAAAAACTTTTTAAGACAAGCGGCAAACATTCCTCTTCCTTCCATTTTCACTTTTGACAAATCGAAAATTCCTTTTAAAAAAGTCTCCGATTGTGTTGCCAAATTATATCTTACTTGCTCTAGGTCTTTATCGTTAAAATTTTCTTCGAATCGTTTTGTTAATGCTTTGTCAATCAGACTGTGTTCGTCCACTATTGTAAGAAAAGTATCTATTCCTTTTTCAAAAGAAAACGATTTATTTTGAAAATAATTCTCAAATCTTGGTTTGAACTTTTTTATAAGTTCCTTTTTCATAACAATTAATTTCATTTTATCTTATTTTTATATTTATTACAAAATTATTATTTAATTTAATTTTTGACTACCAACAAAAAGTTGTAGAATGTTTTAGACATGATATTTTGTCATATTTATTTATATATCAAATAATTATCATGCCTGTAACATTCATAAGCATTTATTATTTTATTCCAAATTTTGGGTCTATTTTTACAAATAACATTATTAAAAAACTCGGTGCCGTGCAAATCATCACCCATATAAAGAAATTTTGATAACCAATTATTTCCTGTAACCAACCGCTTACCATTCCGGGTATCATCATACCAAACGCCATAAAACCTGTTGCAATTGCAAAATGTGCTGTTTTATATTTTCCGTCTGAAATATAAATCATATACAACATGTATGCAGTAAATCCAAAACCATAACCAAACTGTTCCACAGCAACCGAAGCCCCTATGATTATCATTGATTCAGGCATTGCGTAAGACAAAAATACGTAAACCAAATTAGGTAAATTCATGGCAAGTACCATCCACCATAACCAATATTTAAGTCCGTTTCGTGAAGCAAGCAAACCGCCAAGTATTCCGCCTATCGTCAAAGATATCATTCCAACTGTTCCATATATAATACCCAAATCTCCTGTTGTCAAACCAAGACCTCCTGTTTCTCGCATATCAAGAAGAAACGGCGATGCAAGTTTAACAAGCTGAGATTCGCCAAGCCTATAAAGTAAAAGAAATGATAGTATAATACCAATATTTTTTTTCTTAAAAAATTCTAAAAAAGTTATTAGTGATTCTTTGAATATATCTTTCGAACCGTCATTTGCAGCAGAAACATCTGTTTTCGGATACGGCAAAATAAGTTTATGATAAATAAAAAAAATAACAAATAAAACAGCAAGTATTCCAAAAGAAATAGACCACGCAAGCGCAATATTACCAGAACGAGCTTCAAAAACCGTATTTGTAACTTCTGTAAGTTTTGGATCCAACTGAATAACAGCATAAGCTGGAACGTTCCAGTTCTTACTGTCAAATACATATCGACCACCTTCAACGAGCTTAATACTGTTATCACCAGACTTTCGACCAAAATTAATTACTATCTCATCATCTGCTTTTGGTTGTTGCGACAAATAAAAATATATAAAACCAATATTACCAGTTTTATCCAAATTATTTGTTTTGTTCTGAACAGAAAAGAAAAATCTTAAAACATTTTCTAAATTCCCTGAAACATTTTTGCTAAACCAAGATTTATTTTTTATCTCTTCCTGCGATATTTCCTCATCTATATAAAAACCGTTTTCTATATTCAGTTTCTTTACAATTTTTATTAAAGAATCTGCTTTTGTAGATGAGATATTTTTAGTTCCTATTTCAATTTTGCTGGAGCTTATAATTTTTAACTCGTCTGTATTTTTTGTATTTTTAATATCATGCGGAATAAATTGTTCCGTAATATTTGAATTTGTGTTTGTTGTTATCGAAATATCGCTTGTTCCCAGACCAGTTCCTGCTTCAAAATATCCCGCAAGGATAACTATTAAACCCTGTCCTGTGAGCATTGCAAATCTGTAAAAAGTGCTTCTTATGCCTACAAAAAATGCCTGATTCCGTTGCGAAAGTCCCAACATATAAAAACCATCAGCTGCAATATCATGAGTTGCCGAACTAAACGCAAGCAACCAGAAAAAAGCTAAGGTATATTGAAAAAAATTAGAAACAGGAATTGTCAAAGCCACACCAGCAAGTCCAGCCCCAACAATAAGTTGCATTATAACTATCCAGACTCGTTTGGTCTTTATGAGGTCAACAACAGGACTCCACAATGGTTTAATAACCCATGGCAAATAAAGCCAGCTCGTATAAAGAGCAATATCAGTATTTGAAATTCCAAGCCTTTTGTACATTATTACAGAAAGAGTCATCACAATAACGTATGGAATACCTTCTGCAAAATACAAAGTAGGTATCCAAGCCCAAGGATTGCGTTTTGATTTGTTTACAGATGTAATTTTTTTGTTCATATTTTATATATTTTTGTTTGTGAAAAATCAATTAATTATTAAAAACTAACCACTAACCACTAACTTATTTATTATCTCGTCTTTGACTGCTTGCAGGTTTACATAAATGGACTTTAAATCATCTAAATCAAGACAGTCAAATTTTTTTGATACAAAATATTCGTAATCTTCGTTGTCTAATTTATCAAGAATAACAAAAGTCCATACGCCACCAACTATATAAGAACCTTTGATTGTACTCGTATTGTTAAGGAATAATGCGGTAAGCATAGCGGCAAGGACTTGATATTCTGGATCGCCATAAGGTTCAATAGAAGGTTTATACTCCTGAAAGAAAAAATATGGAACATTAGGAACTTCAATACCAGAAGCAACCATAAAGTCGGGACGACCACTGAGAACATGCCCATTTAATCGGCAATTTATACTGTATTCATACCAGTCTTTGATACCTTTATTTTTATTACTAAAATCTACATGGTTAAGAATATTGCTTATAAATTTAGCCGTTAAAGTGGCTTCATTATAAAGACGAAGATCGTTTATGTTAGATTTTATTAAATTTTCCAAGAACAATTCATCGTTTTTTTCAAATTTATAGTTATAAGAAAACCATTTTTTGAATTTATTATTATCAACCATCCTATCAATATTTACTATCTCCTTTAACTTTGTCAAAGTAGCTTTGCGGAAAGCTAATTTTTTTTCAACAATACCAGTAGACAATTGATATTCACGAAGAAGCAATTCCTTAAATTGTAATTTAACTGATTCCTCTTCTATATTTATTCCGTTCATTAATCTTTCTATTACTGCATCATCAAATGGAATATAATTTTTTTGTTCTTTTATCATAATTAAAAATTTTTATAAATATTATATTTGTTTTTAGTTGTTAGTTGTTAGTTGTTAGTGGCTATTTATCTATTTTTTCAAAAAAGTAATTTCTTGATTTTCAGCACTTAAATATTTTGATGCGTTTGCCTTACAAATAGAAATTAGAAAATTAAAAATTAAAAACTAACCACTAACAACTAACCACTAACTTATTTATTATTTCGTCTTTGACTGATTGCAGGTTTACATAAATAGACTTTAAATTATCTATGTCGAGACAGTTAAAATCTGTTGAAACAAAATATTCGTAGTCGCCGTTGTCTAATTTATCCAGAATAACAAAAGTCCATGTTCTTCCAACTATGTAACAACCTTTGATTGTACTTGTCTTATTAAGAACTAATGCGGCAATCATGGCGGCAAGTACTTGATGCTCAGGGTCGCCATAAGGCTCTACGGAAGGTTTGTATTCCTGAAAGAAAAAATATGGAATCTCTGGAGAATCAATACCAGTTGCAACAATAAAGTCTGGACGACCATTAAGAACGTGACCATTCAACCGACAGTTTACACTGTAACCATACCAATCTTTGATACCCTTCTTTTTATGACTAAAATTTACGCGGTTTAGAATACTGCCTATAAATTTTACGGTTAAAGTCTGTTCGTTATAAAGTTTCAGAGATAGTTGATTAACTTTTATTAGATTTTCTAAGAACAGTTCATCATCTTTTTCAAATTTATAGTCATAAGAAAACCATTCTCGAAATTTATTTTTATCAATTATTTGCTCAATATTTACTATCGCCATTAGCTTTTTCAAAGTTGCTTTGCGAAAAGATAGCTTCTTCTCAACAATACCAGCAGATAATTGATATTCTCGAAGAAGCAATTCCTTAAATTGTGATTTAACTGATTCGTCTTCTATATTTATTCCGTTCATTAATCTTTCTATTACTGCATCATCAAATGGAATATAATTTTTTTGTTCTTTTGTCATAATTAAAAAATTTATATGTTAGTTTTTAGTG
>JAOZMB010000050.1 GCA_029934515.1 Bacteroidales bacterium | reverse complement strand
TCATAATTTCATAAATAAATATACGGTGTCCATTTTTTTTGTGGACACCGTTTTTATTTCAAAAAAGTGTAAAAAATTATTTTTTATAATATTTTATATATTTTTAAAAAAAAAGTTGCATTGCAAAAAAATAATTTTACCTTTGCACCCCGAAAAAGATTAAAATTTTCTGGAATCAAATGTATCTGCTCAATATGGTGAGTTGAAAATTAAAACTTAACAAAAAGTTTTAATAATATCTTTTGAGTAATTGGTAAATAATAAACAGTCAATAACAAAATAAATTATGCCTACAATTCAACAACTTGTAAGAAAAGGACGCAAAACAATAACAACAAAAAGTAAATCTCGTGCATTAAACTCGTGTCCACAGAGACGTGGAGTATGTATTAGAGTATATACAACAACTCCAAAGAAGCCTAACTCTGCTATGCGAAAGGTAGCAAGAGTAAGACTAACAAATGGAAATGAGGTGAACGCATATATTCCTGGCGAAGGACATAATTTACAGGAACATTCAATTGTATTGATAAGAGGTGGTAGAGTTAAAGATTTGCCAGGTGTACGATATCATGTTGTAAGAGGTACATTGGATACACAGGGAGTAAACGACCGTACACAAAGACGTTCTAAATATGGAACAAAACAACCAAAAAAGAAAAAGAAATAAAGATTAGAAATTAGGAATTATAATTTAATAGTATCTTATTATATTTATTGACAATAAATTGTAATTTCAACAAAAAATTATAAGCAGTAAAAATGTAAATTACTGATAATCAAATTAGATATTTTTATTAAATCAATTTTTAGATGAGAAAGATAAGTTCAAAAAAACGTAAACTAATACCAGACCCTAAATATAATGATGCTTTTGTTACAAGATTTGTAAATAACTTGATGCTGAACGGGAAAAAAAATATATCTTTTAATATTTTTTACGGTGCTTTGGAGATTGTGGAAAATCGCTCCAAAGGTATTGAAGAACCAGCTCTTGATATATGGAAAAAAGCCGTAGAAAATATAACTCCTCAGGTGGAAGTTAAAAGTAGAAGAGTGGGAGGAGCTACATTTCAGGTTCCTATGGAAATTAGGGCAGACCGTAAAATATCTATTAGTATGAAAAATATGATAAATTTCGCTCGTAAAAGAAGAGGAAGGTCGATGAGTGAAAAACTTGCAGGCGAAATATTAGATGCATTCAAATTAGAAGGAGGAGCTTTTAAGAAAAAAGAAGAAACTCATAGAATGGCGGAAGCGAACAAAGCTTTTGCACATTTTAGATTTTAAGACTAATTTTTGGGGAAAATTTAAAAAGATAGAACCTTCGATTTTTGATAACATAATATTATCAAAAAATGGAATCAGAACAAAAATATTGCAGATAAGTTTATTTATGAAATAATAGACAAAAAACCATAATTACAGTGGTTATAAAAAAATATTATGAAAAAAAGGCTTCCACTTGGTAATCAAGAGTTCTCTGAAGTTATTGGAAATAACTGTGTTTATGTTGATAAGACGGAAACAATTTATAAGCTTGTTACAGAAGGTCAGTATTATTTTCTTTCTCGTCCTCGTAGGTTTGGCAAATCGCTACTTGCAAATACGATAAAAGAATTATATCTTGGCAGTAAAGAACTTTTTAAAGGGCTTTGGATTTATGATAAATGGAACTGGAAAAAAAAATATCCTGTGATTAAAATGTCTTTTTCAAGTATTAACCACGATGTTCTTGGATTAAAAGAAGCCTTAAATAATCAATTGAATACTCTTGCTTCATTTTATAATATTCTATTAAAACAAAAAGCTAATGCTTTGAAGTTTCAGGAACTAATTATAAAACTATCAGAGAACGGGCAAGTTGTAATAATAATTGATGAGTACGACAAACCTATTATTGATTATATAGATAATTTGTCTAAAGCAGAAGAGAACCGTAAAATACTTAAAAACTTTTATTCTGTTCTTAAAGATTTGGATAAACATATAAAATTTTTTTTCATTACAGGGGTCTCTAAATTTAGCAAAGTTTCAATATTTTCGGATCTGAATAATCTCGAAGATATTACAATTGATGATAATTTTTCTCAAATTGTAGGATGGACAAAAGAAGAAATTGAAAAATATTTTCCTGAATATATACAAGATATTGCAAAAAAATACGAAAATGTGTTTCCTGATATTATGTTTGAAATACAGAAATGGTATAATGGTTATTCTTGGGACGGAATAACAAAAGTTTATAACCCATGGTCTTTAATGAGGTTATTTAAGTCCCAAGAGTTCAGTAATTATTGGTTCAAAACAGGAACACCTACTTTCTTGATGGAATTAATCAAAAAACGTGGTTTCACTATTTTTGATTTGGAAAATAGAAATATAAAAAAAATAATGCTCGATGCTTATGAGATAAAAAATATGACATTACCTCCTCTTTTGTTTCAAACTGGATATTTAACTATACAAAAAAAAATATTAGGTTCTGGCAAAATTACACTTGGATTTCCTAATGTAGAAGTAGAGGAATCTTTTAGCATTTATTTATTATCAAAACTAACAATTGACCAGACAGACCGAACATCAAGTATTTTAATTGATATAGAAGAATCGTTTACAGATAACAGAGAAGATGATTTTATAAAATCAGTAAATATTTTATACAAAGGTATTTCTTATAATATTGTTGATAACAAAGAAAAATATTACCATTCTTTGTTTTATATGATAATGAAATTGATTGGTTTCGAAATAGATGTAGAAATAGAAACGATAAACGGTAGAATTGATGCAGTTGTAAAAACAGATAACCATATTTATATCATAGAATTTAAAATAAATCAATCCGCAGAAAAAGCAATAGAACAGATAAAAAATAAAAAATACGCACTTAAATACAGCAATGATAAAAGACATATTTATATATTGGGAATTAATTTTGACACAGATAAAAAAGAAATAGAAGATTGGAAATTGGAAAAATATTAAAATAAAACTGATAAAATTTTTGAGCTCGGTGTCGAAAAAATTATTAGTAGAAGACGATGAATTAAGTATTTGTCTTTAAATCATTATAAATTAATAATATAAACAGAATAGAAATATAAAAAGTGGCTACAGATTTGGAACATACAAGGAATATTGGTATCATGGCTCATATTGATGCTGGGAAAACTACAACAACCGAAAGGATATTGTATTATACTGGTGTGAACTATAAAATGGGTGAAGTACATGATGGAGCCGCTACAATGGATTGGATGCAGCAGGAGCAGGAAAGAGGTATTACAATAACATCTGCTTCGACATCAACTTATTGGAAATTTAAGAACGAAAAATATAAAATAAACATAATAGACACGCCTGGTCATGTAGATTTTACGGTAGAAGTAGAACGTTCATTAAGAGTTCTTGACGGAGCTGTTGCTGTATTCTGTGCCGTTGGTGGAGTTGAACCTCAGTCGGAAACAGTATGGAGACAGGCAGATAAATACAAGGTGCCAAGAATAGCATTTATAAATAAAATGGACAGAATTGGTGCCGATTATTTTAAAGTGCTTCGTGAAATAAAAGAAAAACTTGGTGCTGAGCCAGTACCGTTTCAAATACCAATAGGTTCTGAATCAGATTTTAAAGGAGTAATTAATCTGATTGAAAGAAAAGCATTGATTTGGAACGAAGAGAATAAAGGTTTGACATATACAATAAATGAAATACCAGAAGAATTAAAAGAACAAGCAGAAGAATGGAGAGAAAATCTTGTAGAAGCTGTTATAGAACAAGACGAAGAACTAATGGAACAGTTCTTCGAAGACAGAGATAAAATATCAGTAGAAGAGTTTATGACGGTAGCAAGACAAACTGTACTTGACCGAAAAATTATACCTGTTTTGTGTGGTACTGCTTTAAAGAACAAAGGAATACAAAAATTGTTAGATACAATTACAGAACTATTACCAAGCCCATTAGACATCCCACCAGTAAATGGAATCAATCCTAAAAACAAAGAAAAAGTAGAACGAAAACCATCAGCAAAAGAACCACTTGCAGCATTAGTTTTTAAAATAGCAGCTAATAAATTCATTGGAAAATTGGCTTATGTAAGAGTGTACTCTGGTAAATTAATTGCAGGAGGACATGTATATAACCCACATACAAAAAAAAGAATACGAATATCACATCTGTACCAGATGCACGCAAATAAACAAATTCCTTTGAAAGAGGTATTAGCTGGAGATATTTGCGGTGTTGTTGGATTTAAGGATATTCATACAGGTAATACTTTAACAGCAGAGCATAAACAAATAGTCCTTGAAAGTATATCTTTCCCAGAACCAGTTATAGGGATTGTTATAGAGCCTCGAGCACAAAAAGATATTGATAAATTAAACATGGCTTTGTCAAAACTTGCCGAAGAAGACCCAACATTTAAAATAAAACTTGATATAAATTCTGGACAAACAATTATATCGGGAATGGGTGAACTACATCTTGAAATACTTGTGGACAGATTAAAACGTGAATTTGGAGTAGAATGTAATCAGGGACGACCACAGGTAGAATATAAAGAAGCAATAACTTCAACTATTAAACATCAGGAAATATTTGAACGACAAAAAGGTGGAAAAAGAAAATTTGCAGATATTACTGTGAAAATCTCACCGATAGATGATAATAAAAAGACTGGTCTGCAATTTGTTGATGATATAAATAATGACGTTTTGCCAGAAGAATACAAACAGGCTGTAAAAAGAGGTTTTGAAAAGGCTATGTACAACGGACCAATAGCAAGTTATCAGGTTGATAATCTTAAAGTTGTTTTGATAGATGGCTCATATTCGGATACAGACTCTGATGCTTTGTCTTTTGAAATAGTAGCAAATACTGCATTTCGAAATGCAACAAAAAAAGCAAATCCAGTATTGATGGAGCCTATAATGTATATAGAAGTTTTAACTCCTGATGAAAGTATAGGTGAAGTAATGTCTGATTTGAATAAAAAAAGAGCAAAAATACAGGATACAACAGAAAAAAATAGTGTCCAATCGATAAAGGCATACGTTCCTTTATCAACTATGTTTGGATACATTACAACTCTAAGAACATTAACATCTGGGAGGGCATCCTCGACGATGGAATTTTTGAGATACGAAGAAGTTCCCAGTAATATTGCAACAGAACTTATAGAAAGATTAACAGGAAAAATTATATTTTAATTGAATAATAAATAATTGTATGGCTCAAAAGATTCGTATAAAATTAAGGTCTTACGACCACAATTTAGTAGATAACTCTGCAGCAAAAATTGTAAAAACGGTAAAAAATGCAGGCGCAGTAGTAAGCGGTCCGATACCTTTACCAACAAAAAAAAGAATATTCACAGTTTTGAAATCGACTTTTGTGAATAAGAAAGCAAGAGAGCAGTTTCAGCTTTCTTCATTTAAGCGGCTGATTGATATATACAGCTCAAGTCCTAAAACTATTGATGCTTTAATGAAGTTAGAATTGCCAAGCGGTGTAGAAGTTGAGATAAAAGTCTGATATATATAAAATGAAAGATTAATCTCAAAAGCGATAAATGTTTTTGAGTATAATATAAAAAAAGGTTTAAAATTATAATACATTTTGAACGTGTAATAAATTAATTAGAAATTAAAAGATGGCCGGATTAATTGGTAAAAAAATAGGAATGACATCTATTTTCAGTGCCGAGGGAAAAAATATTCCATGCACTGTTTTACAAGTTGGACCTTGTGTAGTTACTCAAATAAAGACAAAAGAGAACGATGGGTATGAAGCTATTCAAGTTGCTTATGGGAATAAGAAAGAACGAAAAACAAACAGTCCTATGAATGGACATTTTAAGAAAGCTAAAACTTCTCCAAAAAGAAAACTTGTTGAGTTTAGTAATTTTAAGAAAAAATATAAGCTTGGCGATACTATTACTGTAGATATTTTTAAGGATGATGTTTTTGTTGATGTAACAGGAATTTCTAAGGGGAAAGGTTTTCAGGGTGTAGTTAAGCGACATGGATTTCATGGAGTCGGCGAAAGTACTCACGGGCAACATAATAGATTAAGAGCGCCAGGTTCGATAGGTGCTTCATCTGACCCATCTAGAGTTTTTAAAGGAATGCGAATGGCTGGAAGAACCGGAGGCGATAGAGTCAAAGTTCTAAATTTAAAGCTTATAAAAATAATATTTGAGCAGAACCTTCTTATTGTAAAAGGCTCTGTTCCTGGTTCAAAAGGTTCATATATAATAATTGAGAAATAATGGAACTTAAGGTTTTCAATATAGAAGGTGAAGATACAGGAAGAACGGTGACTCTTAGAAAAGAAATTTTTGGAGTCGATGAGAATGACCATGTGATATATTTAGTTGTTAAACAACATCTGGCAAATAAAAGACAGGGAACTCATAAGACAAAAGAAAGAGGCGAGGTTGTCGGGAGTACAGCAAAAATAAAAAGACAAAAAGGAACAGGAACAGCACGGGCAGGGAGTAGAAAAAATCCTTTATTTAAAGGAGGAGGAAGAGTGTTCGGACCAAGACCAAGAGACTATGGATTTAAATTGAACAAGAAGGTAAAACAACTTGGCAGAAAATCGGCTCTATCGTACCAAGCAAAAAAAGGTCTAATTAGAGTGGTAGAAGATTTTAATTTTGATGCTCCTAAAACAAAGAATTTTATAGAGCTAAGAAATAATTTGAAAATAAATGATAAAAAGTTTGTTTTAGTTCTAGCAAGTAAAAATAAAAACGTATATTTGTCCGCTCGAAATATTAGCACTTCAAAAGTGATAACTGTTTCTAATCTAGATACTTATAGTATTTTGAATGCCTCAAATATAATGTTTACAGAAAGTTCAATTAAACTATTATACCAAAATTTCGGAATTATACAAGAATAAATTATAATTATGAGTATTCTAATAGAGCCAATAATAACAGAAAAGATGGAGCCCCAGGGCAAAAAATTGAACAGATACGGGTTTATTGTAGACAAAAATGCTAATAAAATAGAAATAGCTAAGGCTGTAGAAGACCTGTACGAAGTAACAGTTGAATCCGTTAATACAATGCGATACGGCGGTAAAACACGCTCTCGTTTTACAAAAACTGGATTGATGAAGGGAAAAACAAAATCCTTCAAAAAAGCAATTGTTAAACTATCAGAGGGTGAAACTATTAATTTCTATAGCAACATTTAAATAAAAATGGCAATAAAAAAGATAAAACCAGTTACTCCCGGACAAAGAAGAAAAGTTGTAAATACTTATGAAGAAATAACAACTTCTAAACCTGAAAAGACACTGGTAAAAGGAAAGATTAAAACGGGTGGAAGAAATAACAGCGGTAAGATGACTATGCGTTATATTGGAGGAGGACATAAGAAAAAAATAAGAATTATTGACTATGTCAGAAATAAAGAAAGAATACCTGGTAAAATAAAAACGATAGAATATGACCCAAATAGGTCAGCTCTTATTGCTCTTGTTGTTTATACTGACGGAGAAAAAAAATATATAATAGCTCCTAATGGTATTCAAGTAGGTCAGGAAATTTTATCTGGAAAAGGAGTTGCTCCTGAGATAGGAAATACTTTATACTTGTCGGATATACCTCTTGGAACTGTTGTTCACAATGTAGAATTACAACCAAAAAGGGGAGCTGAGTTGGCAAGAAGTGCAGGCACTTATGCACAAGTAATTTCGCGAGAAGGTAAGTATGCCATTATTAAATTGCCTTCTGGTGAAGTACGTAAAATTTTAACAACTTGTAAGGCGACCATCGGTTCGGTTTCAAATTCAGACCATGCATTGCAAAGGTCTGGAAAAGCTGGAAGAAGCAGATGGCTCGGAAGACGACCACGAGTACGAGGTGTAGCTATGAACCCAGTTGATCATCCAATGGGGGGAGGCGAAGGAAGAGCATCTGGAGGTCATCCAAGATCTAGAACAGGTTTACTTGCAAAAGGTTACAAAACAAGAAAGAAAAAAGCATCTGATAAATATATTATTGAGAAGCGAAAAACAAAAAAACGAAGAAAATAACTAAATAATCAATAATCAATAATTAACAGTCTATTTTTATGAGCAGATCACTTAAAAAAGGACCTTTTATTAACTATAAGCTCGAAAAAAAAATTTTAGAGATGGCTGCGTCTGGAAAAAAAAAGGTTATAAAAACTTGGGCTAGGAACTCAATGATATCACCAGACTTTGTAGGACAAACGGTAGCAGTTCATAATGGTAATAAATTTATTCCTGTATATATTACCGAAAATATGGTGGGGCATAGGCTTGGAGAGTTCGCACCTACTAGAACATATAGAGGGCATAAAACTAGAAAGGGTAAATAATAAATAAATTAGGATAATGGGATCACGTAAACATAACAGAGCTAAACGTATTAAAGAGGAGAATAAGAATAAATGTTTTGCTGTTTTAAGAAAGAGCCCAATTTCAGCTCGAAAAATGAGACTTGTTGCAGATATGATTAGAGGAGTTGAGGTTACAAAGGCACTTGATTTATTAAAATTTAGTTCTAAAGAAGCATCTTTTAGACTCGAGAAGTTATTAAAATCAGCAATATCTAATTGGGAAAATAAGAACGATGGTAAACGAATAGAAGACAATAGTTTGTATGTGAAAGAGATATTTGTTGATGCTGCAACGATGTTGAAAAGATATAGACCAGCACCACAGGGAAGAGCACATAGAATCAGAAAACGTTCAAATCATGTAACTCTAATTATTGACAGTATAGAAAAATAGATAAATGGGACAAAAAACAAATCCGATAAGTAATAGACTTGGAATAATAAGAGGCTGGGACTCGAATTGGTACGGAGGAAGAAAATACGGAGAAAAATTAGCAGAGGATAACAAGATTAGAAGATACCTGAGAACACGTTTAAGCAAAGCTGGAATATCAAGATTAATAATTGAAAGAACTTTAAAGCTTGTTACTGTAACAATAACAACATCGCGCCCTGGAATAATTATTGGAAAGGGAGGAGCTGAAGTTGATAAATTACGGGAAGAGTTAAAGAAAATTACTGATAAAGATATTCAAATAAATATCTTTGAAATAAGGAAACCAGAGTTAGATGCAGTGATTGTTGCTGAGAATATAGCCAAACAAATTGAAGGAAATATTGCTTATAGAAGAGCTGTAAGAATGTCTGTTTCTTCAACTATGAGAGTTGGGGCAGAGGGTATTAAAGTTTTGGTATCTGGAAGATTGAATGGTGCTGAGATGGCTAGGTCGGAGATGTATAAAGAAGGGAGAACTCCTTTGCATACTTTGCGAGCTGATATTGATTATCATCAAGCTGAGGCACTTACTAAAGTTGGATTGCTTGGAATTAAAGTCTGGATTTGTAGAGGCGAAAAATTTGGAAAACAAAATTTGAGTCCTTCTTATAAAAAAGACAAAAAAGCTGCAAAAAAGAGAGCACATGGAGGCAGAAATTACAATAATCACAGGCAACAAAATAATAGACAACAAAGAGGTAATAATAGATTTAACAAGGATAAGAGACAAAATTAATTTTTATATAAGTTTTTGGATAATTTATTGAAGCAATGCTACAACCAAAGAAAACAAAATACAGGAAACAACAAAAAGGTAAAATGAAAGGAAATGCCGGACGAGGTAATACCTTATCATTCGGAACTTTTGGAATAAAAGCATTAGAGACGACCTGGATTAATGGAAGACAAATTGAAGCTGCCAGACAGGCAGTTACAAGATACATGAAAAGAGAAGGTCGTATTTGGATTCGCATCTTTCCTGACAAACCAATAACAAAGAAACCAGCTGAAGTAAGAATGGGTAAAGGAAAGGGAGACCCTGAAATTTTTGTTGCAAGAGTAACACCAGGAAGGATTTTATTCGAGGCTGACGGTGTACCTTTACTTGTTGCAAAAGAGGCATTACGTTTGGCTGCTCAAAAATTACCTATTAAAACAAGATTTGTTATAAGAAGAGATTATGTTGAAACTTCAAAAAATTAAAAAATGAAGAATTCTGAAATAAGAGATTTAACAGACCAAGAGATAGTAGATAAAATAGAGGATGAGGCTATTCAATTGGTTCGATTAAAAATGAACCATAAAATAACGGATCTCGAAAATCCACATGTTATAACAAATACCAGAAGATTGATAGCAAGATTGAAAACAGAAAAGAGAAGAAGAGAGCTAGCTGAACAGGAAATGAATAAGTAAATTCTTTATAAATGGAAAAAAGAAATATCAGAAAAGAGAGAACTGGAATGGTCGTAAGCAGTAATGCCGAAAAAACTATTGCTGTTTCTATTAATAGAAAGTTTAAGCACAAAAAGTACGGTAAGTTTATCACTAAAACAAAAAAGTATCTTGCTCATGATGAGGAAAATACATGTGGAGTCGGTGATATTGTTAGAATTATGGAAACAAGACCTTTGAGTAAAAGAAAGACTTGGAGATTAGTAGAAATTATTGAAAGAGCAAAATAATTATGGTACAACAGGAAAGCAGATTAAATGTTGCCGATAATAGCGGAGCGAAAGAGGTTTTGGTGATACGTGTACTTGGCGGAACACGGAAGAGATATGCCTCGATAGGAGACAAAGTTGTTGTTACGGTTAAAAGTGCTATTCCGTCTGGTGATATAAAAAAAGGAACTAAATCAAGAGCAATTGTTGTTAGAACAAAGAAAGAAGTGCGAAGAAAGGACGGTTCTTATATAAGATTTGATGATAATGCTGTTGTTTTATTAACGGAAACAGGTGAAATAAGAGGGACAAGAGTATTCGGACCAATACCAAGGGAACTTAGAAAGAAAAATATGAAAATTATTTCTCTGGCTCCGGAAGTTTTATAAAAAAAAAAAAAAACTGATGCAAAGGAAATTACATATTAAAAAGGGAGATATTGTTATTGTTAATACTGGTAATAATAAGGGGAAAAAAGGACGTGTATTAGAGGTTTTTCCAAAAAAAATGAGAGCTATTGTCGAAGGTATAAATATAATGTCTAAGCATACGCGTCCAGATAATGATAATCCAAAAGGTGGAATTATTAAGAAAGAGGCATCTGTTCACATATCAAATTTAATGGTCGTGTGTCCCGAAACTGGTGAAGCAACAAGGATAGGAAGAAAAATTAATGATAACGGAAGATCAACTCGTTATTCTAAAAAGTCTAAGAACAAACAAGAAATCGAATAATGGAAAAATATATTCCTACACTGAAGAAGAAATTCAAGAATGAAATAATCCCGACCCTGAAAAAAGAGTTCGCTTATACAAGCGAAATGCAAGTACCAAGGTTAAAAAAGATAGTGTTAAATCAAGGTCTGGGAAAAGCAACAGCTGATAAGAAAATTATTAAAAATGCTGTGGGAGAGTTAAGTATTATTGCTGGTCAGAAAGCTGTGCAAACTATTGCTAAGAATAATATATCAAATTTTAAGCTCAGAGAACATACTCCAATTGGAGCTCGTGTAACATTGAGAAAAAATAGAATGTATGAGTTCTTGGAACGTTTGCTTGTTGTGGCTATGCCTAGGATAAAAGATTTTAGAGGTGTTTCAGGAAAACTTGACGGACAAGGAAACTATACTATCGGTATTGAAGAACAGATTATATTTCCAGAAATAGAGTTAGATAAAATTGATAATATTCTAGGAATGAACATAACTTTTGTGACATCAGCTAAAACTGATGAAGAAGGTTACGCATTGTTTAAACAATTTGGATTTCCTTTTAAAAAATAAAAATTATGGCTAAAGAATCAATGAAAGCGCGTGAAGTAAAACGCAAAAAATTAGTAGAAAAGTATGCCAAGAAGCGAGCCGAATTAAAGGCTAAAGGAGATTATGTAGGTTTACAGAAGTTGCCAAGAAATTCTATGAAAATAAGAATGCACAATCGTTGCAGTGAAACAGGAAGACCAAAAGGTTATATGAGACAATTTGGACTCAGTAGAATATCGTTTAGAGAATTGGCTTCGAAAGGATTAATCCCTGGTGTTAAAAAAGCAAGTTGGTAATAATAATAATAAATAATTAAGAGATGATTACTGATCCTGTAGCAGATTACATTACAAGAATTAGAAATGCCGTAATGGCGAGACATAGAATAGTGGAGATACCAGCATCTAATTTAAAGAAAGAAATTACAAAAATTTTATTTGATAAAGGCTATATTTTAAGTTATAAATTTGAAGATGATAATAAACAAGGGAAAATAAAAGTTGCTCTTAAATATCATCCAAAAACGAAAATACCAGCTATTAAAAAAATAAGAAGAATAAGTAAACCTGGGCTAAGGAAATATGCAAATACTAATGAATTACCAAGAGTATTAAATGGTCTTGGAATAGCTGTTTTGTCAACATCGAAAGGTGTTATAACAGATAAAGAAGCAAGAAAGTTGAAGGTTGGGGGAGAAGTTTTATGTTATGTTTATTAAAGATTAGATTGAAATGTCACGAATAGGAAAATTACTAATAAATATACCGAAAGGTGTTAAAGTTCAAGTGTCGAAGACAAATGTTGTTACTGTTAAAGGTAAACTTGGAGAACTTTCAGAACAGATACAAAAAAGTATTGGTGTAAAGATTGACGGAAATGTTTTGAGCGTAAACAGTAAAACAAACAGTAAAAAAGACAGAGCCTTTCACGGATTAAGCAGAGCATTAATAAACAACATGGTTATCGGTGTATCAGATGGTTATGAAAAAAAATTGGAGGTTATTGGAGTTGGTTATAGAGCATCGGCAAGAGGAAATATATTAGAACTCAATGTAGGATACTCACACCCAATTGCAATGCAACTGACTAATGAAATATCTGTTGATGTAAAACAAGAAAAAAGAAAAAATGCTTTTATAACAATAAAAGGTACAGATAAACAATTGGTAGGACAGGTTGCTGCAAAAATAAGATCCATTAGGAAACCAGAGCCATTCAAGGGAAAAGGTATTAGATACACAGATGAATATGTGAGAAGAAAAGCTGGAAAGGCAGCTTCTGATTAATGAAGAAAATTTGAAATTTTAGAATTACAAGTAATATGATTTTAAAATGAATAATAAATTTAAAGGTTAAATTTTAAACCTAATCAGGTGTAAATTGAAATTAAAAATTTCAAAAAATAATTAAGTTAATTATGGCTTTATCAAAGAATGAAAGAAGGTTACGAATTAGGCGAAGAATAAGAAAAAAGATAAGCGGAACAGCTGAGACACCAAGGCTATCTGTGTTCAGAAGTAATAAACATATTTACGCCCAGTTAATTAACGATGAAAAAGGTATAACTTTGGCATCTACTTCTTCGAAAGAAAAGGAAATTTCAGAGAAAAAAGATATTAATAAGACTGTGAAAGCAAAGATGGTTGGTAACAAAATTGGTGAAAAAGCTAAAGAATCTGGGATAGTTTCGGTTGTTTTTGATAGAGGTGGTTATTTGTATCACGGAAGAGTAAAAGCATTAGCTGAATCTGCAAGAAAGGCAGGACTTAAATTTTAAAAATTATGGCGAACAGTAATATCAGAAAAGTAAAAACTACTGATTTAGAATTGAAAGATCGCTTGGTAGCAATAAAACGTGTAACGAAGGTTACAAAGGGCGGTAGAACTTTTAGTTTTGCAGCTATAGTTGTTGTGGGAGATGAGAGTGGTATTGTAGGGCATGGTCTTGGCAAAGCTGGAGAGGTTACGACTGCGATTTCAAAAGGTGTGGAAGATGCAAAGAAAAATCTTTATAAAATACCAATACATAGAGGAACAATACCGCACAGACAAGTGGCAAAATATGGTGGTGCTAATGTATTAATAATTCCAGCCTCGCATGGTACAGGTGTAAAAGCTGGTGGCGCGATGAGAGCAGTATTAGAGAGCGTAGGAATTACCGATGTTTTGGCTAAATCCAAAGGTTCATCAAATCCGCATAACCTTGTGAAAGCTACTATGAAGGCGCTGATGGAGCTAAGAAGCGTACACACTGTGGCAGAGCAAAGAGGAATTTCTTTAGATAGAGTTTTTAATGGATAGATTATAATTGATAAAATGACAAAGATAAAAATAACTTTAAGAAGAAGCAAAATAGGTGCTTCGAAAAGACAGAAAAGAACACTTACGGCTCTGGGACTCGGTAAAATAAATTCGAGTAGTATTCATATGAAAGCACCACCAATATGTGGTATGGTAAGAAAAATTGAACATCTTGTTTCAGTTGAGGATATAAAATAAAAAAGCAAATTTAAAGATGGAGTTAAATAATTTAAAACCTGCTGATGGTTCCGTAAAGAAAAGAAAAAGAATTGGAAGAGGTATCGGTTCAGGAAAGGGGCGCACATCAACGAGAGGACACAAAGGGCAAAAATCACGTTCTGGTTATTCGAGAAGAATCGGTTTCGAAGGTGGACAAATGCCAATACATAGACGTTTACCTAAATTTGGTTTTCGAAATATTAATCGAAAAGAGTATAAAGCTGTAAACCTTGATATACTGGAGAGACTCGCTAAGAATAAATCTTTAAGTAATGTAGGGGTAGAAGTTTTAAGAGAAGCAGGAATTATTTCTAAAAAAGATTTGGTAAAGATACTCGCAAAAGGTGAACTAACGGTTAAACTTGATGTTAAAGCACACGGATTTTCAAAAAAAGCAATAGAATTGATTGAAAAAGTAGGCGGAACAGCCGTAAAAATATAAGAACCGATGAAAAAGTTTATTGAGACAATTAAAAATATATACAGAATCGAAGATTTAAGGAATAAACTCCTCGCAACATTAGGACTAATTCTTATATATCGGTTCGGTGCACACGTGGTAATTCCAGGTGTTGACCCTTTGCAAATTACAGCTTTACAAGAACAAGCGAAGACAGGACTAGTGGCAATGATTAATATGTTCTCTGGTGGTGCTTTTGCAAACGCTTCGATATTTGCACTGGGAATAATGCCTTACATATCGGCTTCAATTGTTATTCAATTGCTTGGTATGGCGGTTCCATATTTTCAAAGATTACAACGTGAAGGAGAAAGCGGAAGAAAGAAAATAAATCAAATCACAAGATATCTAACTGTTTTGATTACTGGTTTTCAAGCACCGAGTTATCTTACTAACATTAAATATCAATTAGATGCTAGCGCATTTGCTATGCAAGGAAGTACATTTTGGTTCTCTGCAATTATAATAATGATAGCTGGAACAATGTTTATAATGTGGCTTGGAGAAAAAATTACAGATAAAGGTGTAGGTAATGGAATATCTTTGTTAATCATGATAGGAATTATAGCAAGATTACCACAATCAATGGCTGCCGAAATAGTCGCAAGACTTGGTGCCGGTGGTGGTGGATTAATTGCTTTTCTTGTTGAAATGGTAATATTAACTCTTGTATTTATTGCTACAATTGCACTCGTTCAAGCTGTAAGAAGAGTTCCCGTTCAATATGCTAAACGTATTGTAGGAAGCAAACAGTATGGCGGAGTAAGGCAATATATACCATTAAAACTGAATGCAGCAGGAGTTATGCCAATTATATTTGCACAAGCTCTGATGTTTATACCTATGATGTTTGTTAATTTTGATACTGAAACAACAAGTGCAATTGCTGCGGCGTTTTCTGATTTTACAGGGTTTTGGTATAATTTTGTTTTTGGTTTGCTTGTCGTTGCATTTACTTATTTTTATACTGCAATAACTGTCAACCCAACTCAAATGGCTGATGATATGAAGAAAAATGGAGGCTTTATTCCGGGTATAAAACCGGGCAGAAAAACTGTAGAATTTCTTGATACAATAATGTCTCGTATTACTTTCCCTGGTTCTATATTCTTGGCACTCGTTGCTATATTACCAGCTTTTGCAATGATAGCAGGCGTAAATAATCAATTTGCACAATTTTATGGTGGAACTTCTCTACTTATATTAGTAGGTGTTGTACTCGATACATTACAACAAATTGAAAGTCATCTCTTGATGAGACATTACGATGGGCTAATGAAATCACATAGAATAAAAGGAAAAGCAGGTGCAACAAGGACAGTTTAGATGTTGAAAAAATAATCAATAATAAATTTATAATGGCAAAACAACCATCAATAGAGCAAGACGGAGTTATAACAGAAGCATTGTCAAACGCAAGGTTTCACGTAGAACTTGAAAACGGACATAAAATTATCGCACATATTTCAGGGAAGATGCGAATGCACTATATAAAGATACTACCCGGTGATAAGGTGAAAATTGAAATGTCGCCTTATGATTTAACAAAGGGCAGAATAACGTTTAGATATCGTAACTAATAATTTTTTATTAATATTTAAATTATGAAAGTAAGAGCATCAGTAAAGAAACGATCACCTGATTGTAAAATAGTCAGGAGGAAAGGAAGATTGTATGTAATAAATAAAAAAAATCCAAGGTTTAAACAAAGACAAGGTTAAACATAAAAATTTACAAAGAAAATGGCCAGAATTGCAGGTGTTGATATTCCCGACAATAAAAGAGGTGAAATTTCTTTAACTTATATTTATGGAATAGGAAAGAGTTCATCGCAAGATATACTTGAGAAAGCAAATGTAGATAAAAATATAAAGGTTAAAGAGTGGACAGACGGACAAAAAGGTGTTATCAGAAATATTATTGTTAATGATTACACTATCGAAGGAGAATTACGTTCTGAGAAACAGATGAATATTAAGCGTTTAAGAGATATTGGTTGTTACCGAGGCATTAGACATAGAGTTGGAATGCCAGTAAGGGGACAAAAAACCAAAAATAACTCTAAAACGAGAAAACTAAGAAGAGTCAATTAGTAAATACAAATTATGGCAAAGAAAAAAAAGACTAAAATTGTAAGAAAAAAGAAAGTTATTGTTGAAGCAATGGGGCAGGCACATATCCATTCATCTTTTAACAACATAATTATTACTTTAGCTAACAATACAGGACAGGTAATTTCGTGGTCGTCTGCTGGAAAAATGGGATTTAGAGGGTCGAAAAAGAACACACCTTATGCAGCACAGACAGCAGCAGGGGATTGCTCGAAGGAGGCTCATGAATATGGTCTTAGGAAAGTTAAGGTTTATGTAAAAGGCCCAGGAAACGGACGAGAAGCTGCGATAAGAGCAATCCATTCATCTGGTATTGAAGTTACTGAAATTATTGATGTTACTCCATTGCCGCATAACGGATGCAGACCAGCTAAGAGAAGAAGAGTATAGAAATAAAAAAATAAAAAATTTACTAATGGCAAGATACATAGGACCAAAAACAAGAATTGCTCGAAAATTCGGTTCACCTATTTATGGACCTGATAAATATTTTGAGAAGAAAAAATATCCACCTGGAATGCACGGGACAAACAAAAGGAGAAGAAAAGTTTCTGAATACGGCACACAGCTTAAAGAGAAACAAAAAACTAAATATACATACGGATTACTGGAAAAGCAATTTTATAATTTATTTAAGAAAGCTTTGAAAAGTAAAGGTATTACAGGTGAAGTATTCCTACAACTGTTAGAGTCTAGATTGGATAATGTTGTTTTTAGGATTGGTATAGCGGCAACACGTGAAGGAGCTAGACAATTGATATCGCATAGACACATTACAGTTAATGGAAAGCGTGTTAATATTCCTTCTTTTTTATTAAAAGAGGGTGATATAATTGGAATAAGAGAAAAATCAAAATCTTTGGAAGTTATTACAAATTCTTTGGGGTCGGCTAGATATACTCATTCTTCTTGGTTGGAATGGGATAATACATTGATGGCAGGAAAATTTCTGAACAAACCAGCAAGAGAGGAAATCCCAGAAGATATTAAAGAACAGTTGATAGTTGAGTTATATTCAAAATAAGAGACTTATTATATGGCAATTTTAGATTTCCAAAAACCGGATAAAGTATTTATGGTTGAGTCGGATGATTCTGCTGGAATGTTTGAATTTAGACCACTCGAACCTGGATACGGTATCACAATAGGGAACGCTTTACGAAGAATATTACTATCTTCATTAGAAGGGTTTGCTATTACTTCTTTAAAAATAGAAGGAATTAGCCACGAATTTTCAACGATACCCGGTGTAATTGAAGATGTGCCCAGAATAATTCTTAATTTAAAGCAAATTCGCTTCAAACGAATTGATGAGGAGACAGAAAGTGAACGTGTTGTCTTAAGTATTTCAGGAAAAGATGAATTCCGTGCAGGAGATATTAATAAATATATGACAATGTTTGAAGTACTGAATACGGATTTGCTTATTTGTAAAATGGAACCTGATGTACGTATGCAGTTTGAAGTTATAATCGAAAAAGGAAGAGGATATGTACCATCGGAAGAAATGAGCTCAAACACAGGTGAAATAGGATTGATAGCTATTGATGCAATTTTTACTCCTATAAAAAATGTGAAATATACTGTTGAAAATTTTAGAGTCGGACAAAAAACTGACTATGAAAAACTTGTATTTGAAATCCTTACAGACGGTTCTATTACTCCAAAAGAAGCACTTAAGGAATCTGCAAAAATCTTGATACATCATTTCATGCTGTTCTCTGATGAAAGAATAACACTTGAATTAGATGCGAAAAAAGAAAATACAGAATTTGACGAAGAAATTTTGCACATGAGACAACTGCTTAAAACTAAGCTTGTTGACTTGGACTTGTCGGTAAGAGCATTGAATTGTTTGAAAGCAGCAGAAGTGGATACTCTCGGAGAACTTGTTGTATTTCACAGAAATGATTTATTGAAATTCCGAAATTTTGGCAAAAAATCTTTGACCGAAATAGAAGAACTACTTGAAACACGTAAATTAAGTTTCGGAATGGATGTTGTAAAATTTAAATTAGAAAAAGAATAATGAGACACAGAAAGAAATTTAACCATTTAGGAAGAAAAAGCGCTCACAGGAAAGCAATGCTGTCAAATATGGCTATTTCTTTAATAGAGCATAAAAGGATAACTACAACAGTTGCAAAAGCAAAGGCACTTAGAGTTTTTGTAGAACCAATTATAAATCGGGCTAAAACTGATTCTACGCATTCGAGAAGAATGGTTTTTAGACGATTACAGAACAAAGAAGCTGTAAGTGAACTATTCCGTGATATAGTTCTAAAAATTGCAGACAGAAAAGGTGGTTATACTAGAATCCTAAAAACAGGAACTCGTCTCGGTGATAATGCTGAAATGTGTTTTATCGAACTCGTGGACTATAATGATGATTATGTTACTGAAAAAGTCAAAAAAACTAAGAAAAAAAGAACAAGACGAGGAAGTAGTAAAAAGACAAAAGAACAAAACGAGGAAAATACGAAATAAATAAATAAGTTAATGAACAAATTGGCTATTGATTGAATTTTTTTTGTATGTAGATTAAATACATTACTATTTTTTATATATTTGTCATTTTGACTGTAATAATAAATATCTATTAGTTTGATAATTATCAAATCAATAGATATTTTTTTGTTTTTTCTTGAATTTTGTTTATTAAAATAGAAAATTATCACAGAAACAATATAGACTAAAATCAGATATATGTATTATTTTTAATGTTTCTATTTTAAATGTTTTAATGAAAATTCAATTATTTTATCTCCATTATCTGTTTCTGCGGTGCATTTTGCAACATTATTATTGTCTGAAATACACTTCATATTGTATTTAACATATTGTGTATTATTTTTACATTTTGCTATATCTAACTGCTCTATATATAGTGTTCTTTTTTTCAGTTTCAATTGTAGTGGTGCTGTACATTTATTTCCGCTTTCTTCTGCCAATGTTAATTTTCCTTTACCTTGTTTATCAAATTCAAAAAATAGCTCAACAGGTTCGTCTGTTAAAGTACTAACAAGATTACTTGAACTTTTCCATTTTCCCATCGCAAATTCAAAATCATTTGGATTATCTGGAATAGTCAATATCTCTGGAATTTTTTTTATATTTTGTCTTAATTTATCTTCCTTTTGCTTTTTTATATTTTTATCTATAAATTTTTTTATATTCAGAGATTGTCTTTTTCCTTTATCTAATTCGCAGCCCCATTGAGTTATTACTATATGTTTGTTTGTGGCATTTTCTACGATATATATATCTGATTGTGCTGGAATGGTAAAATAATATTTTATTTTACGTTTTTTTTCTTCGCTTTTATTTAAATTATTGAATAATTCATTAAATGATTTTTCAAATTGCATCATCGAAATATCTTGTTCTTTTTTAGACATTTCTTTGTATGACATAATTTTTCCTTTTAAAGGAGTCCGCCACAAAATAATATCACCAACAACACAAGGCTCTGCAAAAAAAAAAGCTTTCTCTTGTATCCTTTCTGTTAAATATTTGTATCGTAAATGATAATCACTAAAATTGCCGACAAGTAAACGAATTGAATCTTTATCTGTTTTCCTAAATATTTTTAATTTCATATTAATTTGTTATTAATTAGACTATGTAATTGTTAAAAAATAACTTTTTGATTTGTTTTTTGTAAAATACTTATTATCAGGTGTAAACCAATTCGTAATTCGTAATTTACTAAGCTGTAATTTTCTTAATCAAAAATTAAAATTCATAGTTGTAATTTCTTTCCCAAGATAATCAAGTATTTCAATTCTATAATTGCCTTCTATTCCCTGTCTTTTTCTGTCCCATTTTAAGTTAACTGTTTTATTTACACCTTTATAATCAATATCTTTTAGTAATGTATATCCTATTTTTTTGCCATCAGATGCTCTATTAAAAACAAGTTTTCTGTGTTGTAATAACTTACCGCCTCTGACAATTCGCATATAAAATCTATATTTTTCCTTCGTTATAGATGCATCAGCTTTTACGGTAAAACTTGCCTCTATGAATTGTAAATTTCGCTTAATCTTTCCTTGCCTTCCTTTAAGAATCTTATTTTTTTTATCATAATAATTTATTCTTTGATTCTCAATAACAAATTTAGCTGCTTTCTTTTTGACAGGAGGTTTTGGTTTATCATCTTTTTTGTTTTTCTTATCTTTCTTATCTTTCTTATCTTTGTTTCTGTCTTTCTTGTCTTTCTTACCTTTGTCTTTTTCTGTATCTTTGTCTTTTTCTGTATCTTCGTCTTCTTCCGTATCTTTGTCTTCTTCTGTATCTTTGTCTTCTTCTGTATCTTTGTCTTCTTCTGTATCTTTGTCTTCTTCTGTATCCTCTTTACTTTTTTCAAGGTCTTTTATTTTTGCGAGAACTTCTTCTCGTTCTTGCTCTTCTGCTTGTTTTTCTTCCGAATTTTTATCATCACAAGATATAAAAGCAGTAATTACTACGATTATAATGAATAGTATTTTTACGTTCAATTTTTTCATTTTTCCTCGAATTTTAAAAGTTTATTTTTGTTTTTTAATATAACTTCAATTTTTCCTAACGGTGTTTTGTTTAGTTCGCCTTTACCAAGTATATCTATTATTTTTTCTTCTTCTTTATTATCGCTATCGTCTTCATGAAATATTATTTCATTATTACTTGTATCTATTTTGGCTTCTCTATTTTTCATTCTTATTGTATCGCCAAGGTACGACAGGTCATAGGTAATAATCCAATCATCATTTATTTCTTTAATACTTATTTTAAGAACTTTTTCTTTTGTATCAATAAATCCAGCAAAATAATGTTTTATAAAATTCTCCTTTTTATAAACAATTTTTTTTTCAGGAGGTTTATTAAACATATTTATCAGAAAAATTGCAATAAATATTAATGCAATAAAACCTAAAAAACCTATTGAAATATAAATTGCATTTTTTTTGAGGAATGATTCTTTTATTTCCTCAGACTTTATAACAAGAATATCATTTTCTTTAACATTTGTTTCTGCAAAAATTTTATATTTTACTGCAATATTCTCATTATCAAACCACAAACCGTAAGAAAGTTTTACACCATTATTCTTTCTCGGTAGCTTCATTTCATCAACAATCTGTTCTACGGTATTACTAATTGATTTATTAGAGTCTAATTTACGTCTTATTATTTTATTATTCAAATCATCAAATCGAATCTGAACATCAATTTTATTAGATTTAATAACAAGAAAATCACCATTTTTCAAGTTTGCTTCTGCAAAAGTTTCATATTTTTCTGCAATATTCTCATTGTTAAACCACAAACTGTAAGAAAGTTTTATACCATTGTTATCATTTATTGGTAGCTTCATTTCATTAATAATCTGTTTTACAGTATTATTAATTGATTTATTCGGGTCTAATTTACGTTTTATTATTTTATTATTCAAATTATCAAGACGAATCTGAACATCAATTTTATTATCTACTTCCTTAGATTTTATAACAAGAATATCACCATTTTTCAAGTTTGTTTCTGCAAAAGTTTCATATTTTTCTGCAATATTTTCATTATTAAACCACAAATCGTAAGAAAGTCTTACACCACTATTATCATTTATTGGTAGTTTCTCTTCATCAACAATCTGTTTTACAGTATCATTAATTGATTTATTAGGATATAATTTACGACTTATTATTTTATTATTCAAATCATCAAGACGAATCTGAATGTCAATTTCCTTAGATTTTATAACAAGAATATCACCGTCTTTAACATTTGCTTCTGCAAAAATTTTATATTTTACTGTAATATTCTCATTGTTAAACCACAAATCGTAAGAAAGTTTTATACCATTATTATCATTTATTGGTAACTCTGTCTCATCAACAATCTGTTTTACAGTATCATTAATTGATTTATTAGGATATAATTTACGACTTATTATTTTATTATTCAAATCATCAAGCCGAATCTGAACATTAATTCTATTAGATTTTATAACAAGAATATCTCCATCTTTAACATTTGTTTCTGCAAAAGTTTTATATTTTACTGCAATATTCTCGTTGTTAAACCACAAATAGTAGGAAAGTTTCACACCATTATTATCTACTATCTGTAATTTCTCTTCAACAACAATCTGTTTTACAGTA
Organism: Bacteroidales bacterium; assembly: GCA_029934515.1. Taxonomy (GTDB): domain Bacteria; phylum Bacteroidota; class Bacteroidia; order Bacteroidales; family JAADGE01; genus JAOZMB01. The sequence continues at coordinate 1,114 of JAOZMB010000050.1, read as the reverse complement.
TCATTAATTGATTTATTCGGGTCTAATTTAAGTTTTATTATTTTATTATTCAAATCTTCAAGCTGAATCTGAACATCAATTTTCTTAGATTTTATAACAAGAAAATCACCATTTTTCAAGTTTGCTTCTGCGAAAATTTTATATTTTACTGTAATATTCTCATTGTTAGACCACAAATCGTAAGAAAGTTTTATACCATTATTATCATTTATTGGTAGCTTCGTCTCATCAACAATCTGTTTTACAGTATTATTAATTGATTCATTAGGTTCTAATTTACATTTTATTATTTTATTCTCCAAATCATCAAGCCGAATTTGAACGTCAATTCTATTATCTTCCTTAGATTTTACAACAATAATATCATCATTTTTCAAGTTTGTTTCTGCAAAAGTTTTATATTTTACTGCAATATTCTCATTGTTAAACCATAATCCATAAGATAGTTTTATGCCGTTGTTGTTTTTTATTGGCAAATTTATCTTAGGATTTTTAATAATTCTTTCCTTAACTTCATTAATAGAACTATTAGGAGGCACTCCCATTTTTATTTTTCTATTATTCAAATCCTCAATTTTAATCTCAATTCTGATTAGTTTCATAATTTAATATTTTTATTTATTGAAATATAATTTTTATAATACTTTGTTTTATTGTTATTTTGATTTCTTTGGAAAATATAATTACAATTATTGTAAATTGTATTTTTTGATATATTTTGCAAAAATAATCAAATATTTTTTAATTAAACTTTTTTTTAATTTTTTTCTTTGTAAAATACTTACACACTATGTGTAAACTAATTCATTTCCTTAGTATTTCTAATTTTGTATCTTTATTGTAAGTAGTTCGTTTCATATTTTACAAAAATATGAAGTTTAGAATTTTATACAAATTTCAACAAAATCCGTTATAATAAGTAATTTTTTATTAAAAAATATTATTTTTGCAAAAAAAATGAAATGCAAATAAATGCAAAATGATAAAAAAATAAATATAAAAAACTTCAAATCTATTGAAAATTTAGATTTAGAACATGGACGACTGAATGTAATTATAGGAGCAAATGGTTCTGGAAAAACAAATATACTTGAAGCTATTGTTATGGGTGCTG
>JAOZMB010000153.1 GCA_029934515.1 Bacteroidales bacterium | reverse complement strand
GTTATTTGTTCCAGAGGAATAGATTTTATTTTGTTGAAGTAATCATTAAAATATTTCATAGTTTTATCTTTTTATTTTATGTAAATATAATTAGTTTTTTGAATTAACTTTTTATTTGCGCTTGGGCGATGTTTTTCACAGACCTTTATGAATAAAAAAATAGGTGCGACAAAAACACTGCACAGGCGTAGAACATCACACAAGTGTAGCCAACTTGTATATCTATATTATTTTAGAATAATTTTTTTATATATTAAGGTATGTCATGAATTCATCATATCTTTCATCAAGCATTTCTTTGACTTTGTCTTTTTTTGAATATGATGCTTTTATATCATATCCATATCGTTCTAATGTTCTATGAATTGCCGAAAAATCAGAGGTGTTTATTTTTATTGTTATATCAAGTTCGTTAATATTATCTTTGTTTGTAACATATAAACTTAAAATTTTTGCACCATTACTTTCTATAATATTAGCTATTTGTGATAGCGAATAATCGAAATAATCAACACATAGAATAAAAACTGCTCCATGATTTTCTACAGCAGTAAGCTTTGCAAATTGCTGAACTAAGGTGTGTAAAGTTATTATTCCAATATATTTATTATTATTGTTCAGAACTGGAATCATAGTTAATTTCATTTTTGATACCAATCTAATAACATCAAATATATGTTTATTATACGATATATAAGAACGATTTAACATTAAATTAGAAGAGGAAATTTTTTTATCTGGTAATTCGAAATCAAATATATTACTATCAGAAATTATTCCCATAAGGTTGTTATCATCGTCAATTATAGGAAGATGCGAGATTTTCAAAATCTCCATCCAGTTAAGTACTTTCAATCCTGTTTCATTTTTATGTATTGTCGGAATGGTATCCGAGATTAAATCTTTTGCCAGCATATTTTTATTTTATATATTTGCATGTGTGCAAAATTAGAAAAAATTATATATTATATTTAATTTTTTCTAAAAATTTTAAATATAATAAAAATATATAATGACTCGTTTAAGTGTAAATATCAACAAAGTCGCAACGCTAAGAAATGCTCGTGGAGGTAATGTTCCTAATGTTACAGATGTAGCGATTATGTGTGAACAATATGGAGCCGAAGGAATTACAGTACATCCACGACCAGATGAACGTCATATCAGATATAGTGATGTTTATGAACTAAAAAAAATTGTTACAACGGAATTTAATATAGAAGGCTATCCAAATAAAAAATTTATTGATTTGGTGTTGGAAATATTACCAGAACAGGTTACACTTGTTCCAGATTTGCCTGATGTATTGACTTCAAATGCTGGATGGAATACTATAAAAAATAAATCTTTTTTATGTGAAATTATTTCAGAACTTAAAAATGCTGGAATAAGGACTTCGCTATTTATTGACCCAGATACTAAATACATTGAGCATGCAGCACTGACAGGGACTGACAGAGTCGAACTGTACACTGAATTTTATGCACAAAATTATTCTAATTGTCGCGAAAAAGCAATAAATAAATATATCAAAGCAGCAGAAAAAATAGCTGAATTAAAACTTGGCTTAAATGCAGGACATGATTTAGACCTTGATAATTTAAAATATTTCAATAAGAAAATTACTAATCTTAAAGAGGTATCAATCGGACATGCTCTTATTTCAGATTCATTATATTATGGTCTGCATAATACAATTCAAATGTATTTGTACAGATTAAAATAAATGAACATAAAACAAGTTTTCGGATTGTGATTTGCTTATTAAAATGTATATTATAATTAAGATGAAAAATAAAATAACAATTGTAATTCCTGCAAGATATGCTTCAAAAAGATTTCCCGGAAAACCGCTTGTCAAAATAGCTGGAAAAGAAATGTTGCTGAGAGTATGGGAGATAGCTAAAATTGTACAAAAGAAAAAAAATAATGTAGATATAATTGTGGCGACAGATGATAAAAGGATTAAAAATTTTTGTATCAAACATAAAATAAAATATGTAATGACATCGGAAACGTGTAGGTCTGGGACGGAGCGCTCAATCGAAGCTGTTAAAAAATTAAATTATAAACCAGATTTTGTCATTAATTTACAAGGCGACAATCCGCTTTGTCCACATTGGTTTCTCGAAGAGATGATTGATTATTATCAAAACAATCCAGATATCGAAGTTATTACACCATGCGTAAATCTTACATGGAAAGAGCTTGACAAATTAAGGTCGCAGAAAGAAAAAAATCCTTTTTCTGGTACGACTGTAATTATTAATAATAAAAATCATGCTATTTGGTTTTCAAAGAATATAATACCAGCAATAAGAAAGGAAAAAGAACGAAGATTAAAAAATAATTATTCTCCAATTTATAGACATATAGGACTCTACGGTTACGGTTTTAACAGTTTAATAAAAATTTTAAAACTCAAAAAAACAGAATACGAAGCGCTGGAGGGTTTGGAACAACTTGGAATTTTAGAAGCAGGAATTAACATAAAAATGATAAAAGTAAATTATAGAAATAGAGAAGGAATGTCTGGAATTGATTCGCCAGACGACCTTGTCATTGCAGAGAAAATATTTAAACAATATAAAATGTAGAATTAATAATAATTATATGATACTTACGAAAAATATTTTTTTCCGTTTATTTGTGTTCGTATGCTTATTTTTTTTTACAATAATATTAGGCAGTTTCGGATTTAATAAAATAATTCCTGGCGATTATCAACCAGATTCAAATGACACAATATACGATACCGTATTCATATATGAGCTTGTGTATGTGTACGATACAATATATACAGAAGAAATTATTGTTGATACTGTACATATTTATGATACTCTTGATTTAGACAGAAAAATTGACAAAAAAAAAATTACAATTTCACAAAACCTTCCTAAAATTCATAGTATTTATAATATTAAAAAACAACAAATAAATAGTTCTTTGTTTGGTTCAAAAATTTTTGCTGATTTAATTTATTCTCCATTATATACAAATTCTTTGTTCTCTTCTGTTGATATTTATTCGGAAGCTCGGCAGAACAACAAATATGCACTAAGTCCCCTTATAGGTTTTTCAACTGGAATAAATATTAATTATTATAATAAAAAATTAACATATTCTTCTGGTTTGTTGTTCTCGCAGATAAAAGAACAATTTAGTTATACGGCAACAAAAGACATCATAGATACTTCTTATTTTTATAAATATTTTACTTATCCAGTATCTCAAATAGATACAATTTGGTTTATAAATATTGATACACTTTTGTTTACGGGCGACACAATTTACGAGGCTTTTCTGGATACAAATTATGTTTATTATATGGACTCATTATACACATCGAAATTAGATTCAACAGAGATAAATTATTACGATAAATATGTTAATAAATATTTTTATCTCGAACTTCCTCTAATTTTTGGATATAAAATAAACCACATTAGATTTAGTATAATACCTGAAATTGGATTAATTTTAGGTATTATTTTGAATTCACAAGGGAAAATTATATCTTTGGAAAATATAGAACGAACAAATGACATCAATAAAGAAACACAATTATCACCAGTTCTATTTTCTTTATATACAGGTGTTCGTTTTGATTATTTTTTAACAAAACGGATTGATTTTTTTACAAAAATATTTTATCGACAAAATCTAAATTCTGTTTTTATGGATTACCCAATTATTATGAAACACAGAACTTTTGGTATTCAATTTGGCTTCAAATATAAATTTTAAAACGTTATGAAAAATAAACTATTCACTTTAATACTTGTTCTACAAATTTTAAATATTTTTACTTTTGCATATTCTGATAATATCACTCAGGATAAGAATATCTCTCTAAAAGCTTATTTTAGTTACACGGTTGATAGTATGCGCAATGTTATTTTTGTTGATGAATCAACTGGAGATATTAACAGATATTTGTGGAACTTTGGAGACAGCACATATATTGAAGAAAAAAATCCTAAATATCAATACAAAAAAAATGGAAGTTATCTGGTTACTTTAACAGTAACCAACAAAAATAATTTCCAAGATACATACAGTAAACTAATTTCCATCGATGGATTTAATACTGTATCGGGCATGGTGTTTGCTGGTCCGAATCGATTGGAGAAAGGGCATATTTTTCTTGTTGAGACAAATGAAAGTAACTTTAAAGTTTTTGATTCAAAAATAATTAACTACGGTAATTTTGTTTTTGAAGCTGTCCCAAACGGTAGTTATACTTTCTGTGTTATTCCAGATTTTGATTTTAATTTTCATTATTTTCCTAAATACATTGCAACATATTATGAGCGCTCTTTTATGTGGAACAAATCTGATTTTATTGTTATAGAGGAGAACAAAATAGACCAGAATATTCATTTAATATCTTACAATGAAATATTCTATGGTGAGGCTTCGATAAAAGGAAATTTTAAATTTGAAACAAATCTTAATGTAGAAGACAGAACTCCTATTAATATAATATTGTTGAATGAAAATAAAGAACCAATGGATTTTAGACCAATAAATACGGAAAATAACAGTTATACATTTGACGAATTACCATACGGAAAATATTATATTCATCCTGAAATTTCAGGTCTTATTTCCTATGATTTTGAGGTCATTCTTACACCTGATAATTATATACAAACAGATATAAATTTTAATATTGACGAAAGAAATAATATTATTTTTAATATACCAAAACCTCCTGAAACAGAGCCTAAAGATATTGATATTATTTTTAATTTGAATAAAGGAAATATTGATATCAGAACAGATAATAAAATAAAGGAATCTGTTATATGTAAACTTTTTGATATGTCTGGTAAAATTGTTTTGGACAGATATGAAACTCCTCCAAATATTATAATTGATGCCTCACATATTAACACAGGATTGTATATTTTAGATATAAAAACATTTGGAAACAAAAAAATATGCACAAAAAAAATAATTGTAAATAATTGATAATCTATGGTTTATGATATTGTTACAATAATTGGAGCTACGGCAGGAGGGAAAACATCGCTTGCCACACATCTTGCATTAGAGCGAAACGGTGAAATAATTAGTGCCGATTCTCGTCAGGTATATAGGGGTATGGATATAGGGACGGGTAAAGATATTCAAGATTATACTGTTAATAAAAAAAAAATACCTTATCATCTTATTGATATTGTTGATGCTGGTTATAAATACAATGTTTTTGAATATCAGAATGATTTTTTAAGAGTATATTTGGATATAAAATCAAGACAAAAGTTACCTATTCTTTGTGGTGGAACAGGAATGTATATAGAATCAGTTTTGAGAGCTTATAAATTAATTCGTGTGCCGAAGAATTATGAACTAACAAAGAAACTCGAATTAAAATCGGATAAAGAACTTATTGAAATTTTAAAAACCAATAAAGAACCACACAACAAAAGCGATACATCAACTCGTAAACGACTTGTGAGAGCTGTTGAGATAGTATTGTATCTTGCCAAGAATCCAGAAATTGATATTAATTTTCCAAAAATAAAAAGTTTAAATATACAAGTAGTTTTCGACCGCAATTCACGAAGAAGGCGCATCACAGAACGCCTAAAACAAAGATTGCAAAACGGTATGATTGAAGAAGTTGAAATACTTATAAAAAATGGTGTCTCGCCACAGACTTTAATTTATTATGGTCTTGAGTATAAATTTATTACAAAATATATTCTTGGTGAACTGTCTTACAATGAAATGTTTAACAGTCTTGAGATTGCTATACATCAGTTTTCTAAACGACAGATGACATGGTTCAGAAGAATGGAAAGAAATGGAATTAAGATACATAAAATAGATGGACATCTTACGATGTCGGAAAAAATAAAAAAAATAATTGAATTTTAAAATTTTAATATCATATTTGCAGTGCAGTTGGTTGCTCTGTTGCTGTTACGAAAAATATTTTTATTTTCGTGGGGGAGGAAAGTCCGGACAACAAAGAGTATCGCATTTCCTAACAGGAAGATGTTCGTGAGAGCATAGTAACGAAGAAGAAAATAACCGCCTTTGTAGATTTTTTAAATTCTTTGAAGGTAAGGGTGAGAAGGTAAGGTAAGAGCTTACCAGAGATTCGAGTAATCGATTTTGCTGTTCGTCTTGCGAGTTGCAATTCTAAATATATCGACACTTCAAAGGACTACTCGTCCATCGTCGAGGGGTAAGAAGCTAAAGTTACGGTGTGAATCGTAACGAAGATAAATAACAGAGGTTCCGATTTTGTTTTTTTCGGAACACAGAATCCGGCTTATAAACCAACTGCTTTTTTAATTTAAATATCAAGTCTAAAAATTAATAAATTAACAAAATAAAAACTTATGAAAGGTACTTTCGTTAATCCATACACTGATTACGGTTTCAAGCGTATATTTGGAACTGAGGCAAATAAAAATCTTCTAGTAGATTTTTTGAACCAGCTTTTGCCACTAAAACACCAGATAAAAGACCTTAGTTTTATCAATCCTGAGCAGGTTCCAAATATAGTTGAGATAAGAAAAGCCATTTTTGATATTTCTTGTGTCGGCGCTAATGGCGATCATTTTACAGTTGAGATGCAGAAGGCAAAGCTTCGTTTTTTCA
>JAOZMB010000049.1:15088-24282 GCA_029934515.1 Bacteroidales bacterium | reverse complement strand
CTAATTGGCTTTCTAATTGGAATAAATAAGAACTTATATTTGGAAATTGTGTTTTTAGAAAATGAAAATCAACAAGAATTAGTTTTATCATTGCATTTTCAGTATATGACTTACATTCAATACCGAGAACAAATTTATCATCAATAAAAACTTGTTTATCAACACTTAATCTATAGTAATAATTTTCAATATTATTAAGAATATATTTTCTTATTATTTTATCTTTTATTTTCTTTTTTATGTAATTTAATTTTATTGGAATTTTAAATTTCTTTGAATTAATTTTTAACCTATCCGATAAGCCGCCGATACTTATCCAAGCAATTTTTATCAATTCTTCTGTTATATGTTCTTGAAGTTTTCCTTTTACGCTTCTAATAACTCCACCGTAAGCTCTATCAGAACTATCTTTTGCTTTTTTGTCTATAATCTTTACAACTGTATTATATTCTTCAATAAGTTTGTTTATTTTATTAATATCTATTTCCATATTTTAAAATATATTATTTTCAATAATCATTTCATTAACACGTTTTTGTGCAATATCTGTATATTTTTTTGAAATATCAATGCCAATGTAACGTCTGTTTAAATGTTTAGCAACAGCTGTTGTAGTGCCAACACCATTAAAAGGGTCAAGTATAATATCATTTTTGAATGAAAATAATTTTAATGCTTGTCTAACAAGTTTTTCAGGAAACATAGCTGGATGTCCATATTTTTTCATATTTTGTTCTGGTGCTATTGACCATTTCGCAATTACAAATTTTTTAAATTCTTCGGCAGATATATCAATATTTTCTTTTTTACCTTGATGTTTTAAATCTCCTTTGCTAAAAATTTCTAAAAATTCCCAAGTATATTTTAAATACGGACTGCTTGGGCTTTTCCAACTTCCCCATGCTGTATATTTGCAATTATAATTATTTTTTTCCCACAAAATTTCACCTTTCCAAATCATTTTTCTATCAATAAAATGTTTGCTTATTATATGATGACTTGGAATATAATCCGAAAATAATGGTTGTGTATTTACTATAATTCTGCCACCATATTTTAAAACTCTAATTGTTTCATCAAAAATTAAAAATAATTGTTTAAAATATTCTTCCCATTTATTATCATCAGCATTATCAGAATAATTTAAACCAAAATTATATGGTGGAGAAGTGAATACTAAATCAATACAGTTATCAGGTAATTTTTTTAATACTTCTAAACTGTCTCCACAGATTATTTTATTTTCAAATTTATCTGGTAATTTGTTATTTTTTTTTTGAAATTATTGTCTTGTGCATAATAATAAATTCCACGTTTTTCTTCTTTTTGTTTCCTATTTATTACTTTGCGTTCTTTATTATAGTCAGTATAATTTCTTTTTCCATTACTTAATCCATAATTTTTTATACTTTCTATTTTTGTTAAAATATTAGATAAAAACAAATAAGTATCTAAATCATTTTTTTGATTATTAACAAAACGTCTTAATTTATTAATATCAACTTCCCTTAATAATAATAAATTATTATTATTAAATTTTAATTGAACTTCGTTTTCTGAAAATGCCTGATTAAATTTTTTTAAAATGACATTTAAATTTTTACTTTCTTGTTTTAAAATTAACTCTTTATATTTCATGTATTATTTTTTTTGCAAAATTAATTTTTTTTATGAAAATATCATTTTATTTGTCATTTTTTTATTTACAGGAAAGTATTGTTGTTTCATTTTCAAGCCTTTTTTTAAACGAACTTGCCTACCATATAATTGTATCTTAAAAATGTTTGTAATCAATAAATGTTTGCTATTCCGTTGTTTAACGATTTTGATGTTAAAAGCGGTGTGTTTCCACTGTTATTCGTTTTGTTTTTATAAGTAGTCTTTCACCTTTTTTTATTTTAAATATTTTAGAAAGTCCAAAATATATTTGATATTAATTTTGCTACTCATTTTTCATACTTATTTTCAATTTTGCAAACAGTTTTTTGTTTAATCTTTTTTAATTTTTACGACCTGTTCAAACTCTAAATCAAGTATGTCAACTATTTGTTTGTTAGTATAATACTAATTTATCCATAGTCATAAACAAGTAATGTTATCTAATTTCGATATTAAATTTTACAATTTCCAAATCAATATTTCTGGATCTTCGCTTGAGCTAATTATTGTATTATTGTCATAAAAATAAATTTTTGTTTGAGTGCTTTTTTGTCCCTGTAATTTATGTAATATTTTTTTTGTTTCAGTATCGAAAACAAAAATATCATTATTTTCATTTGCAAGATAAGCTCCGTATTTTGCATCGCTACTCAGTCCTACACAATATATTAAAAAATCAGCTTCTATATAATAATTATTTTCATTATTATAATGATATATAGAAACTCTTCTATCTTGTCCCGCAGCAATAAAAGTTCTTGAAGAATAATCAACCTTATAAATATTATCTACGTTCTGTCCAGAATATGTTTTTATAGTTTCGCCCTTATGCGAGTTTAATAATCGTATTGTTCCGCTTTCTTCACAAGTTATTATTAAATTTCTTGATTCGTCAAGTATAAAATTCGAAAAAACAGATGTACTTAAATGTTTCCTGTATATTTGTTTTTTTTCTTTGATATTATAAAGTATTATTTCGTTACTTAATAAACCTATAAGTATTAGATTTTCATCAATATACATTGCTCTTTTAATCATAAGTTTATCTGTTTCGGAATCAAATATTTTCTCTAACTTTTCATTTTTGTATATATACACATTCCTGAACCCCGATGAACCTTGTGAACACAATAATATTTCGTTGATTCCAGAAAGCTTATCAATAGAAAATATTTTTGCTGGTATTATATTTCCTGTAAAATCAGTTATTTTATGGATACTAAAAGTTTTGATTTTTTTCTTATTATTAATATCAAAAATATCAACTATACCCACATCAGTACATGCGTACAACAAATCATTTTCAATAACAAAATCTGTTACAGACCCAGAAGATTTTAATACATAATCAGGTGGAATTGCATCTGTTGTGTAAGCGATTAATATCAAATAAAACAAAATTATCAATTTTTTCATAATATTTTTTTACAAATTTAAGAAAAAAGATACAATTTGCAAAACAAAAAGTATCTTTTTTTTACTTTTTTTGAATTTTTAAATTCATACAAATCAAAAAATAATTAAGATTGCAAAAAATGTTCTTTTAATTATTAAGATTAATATGTTTCAAGAAAAATTATAAAAATTTAGAAATTATTTTTTACCACTAATTTTGCATTTGTTTGTGTTGCATGACATTGGTTGCAATTGTATCTTGCTGAAGATAATTTTCCTCCCAAGTCTTTTGCAACTGTTGAATTACTCTCATTGTTATCATCATACAATTTTACTTTTCCTCCAGCTTCTTTTATCTCTGGTCTATAATTTGTAAAATGTGTAGCTGGTATTGCAGTTGCACCTACTGCTACTGCTTTATCAGGCATGTGGCAAGTAATACACATATTGCTTTTTGCCGTAATCGGTACAAATCCGTCTGTTTTATGTGGAATCATTGGCGGTGCATCTGTAAAAGATTTTTCCAAAGATTCATTACTTCCAGGTGCTCCTGCTTCAACGACTGCTTTATCTCCCAAATCAATATCCTCTGTAAATAAATCTCCGTTTCTGAATGCTGTTCCGTTTTCACTTTTAGGAATTTTCTCTGCTGGCTCTTCTTTATCTCCGCCGCATCCTGCAAAAATTAATGCAGAAAATAGAACTGTTATTAAAAATATTTTTTTACACATAATTATTTATGTTTTTTTATTTTGTGAATTTTTTAAATTTGTTTATTGAAAATTTTAAAGAATCATCATTGCACACATCAATACATCGTCCACAATTGGTACACTCTCCACCTGTTATTTGTCTTGATTCTTTTCCTATTATATGAATTAAAACTTGCTTCTCAGGGCATGCAATCAAACATTTGTTACAATTTGTACATTTATCTTTATCATGTTGTATTTTAAAAATACTTACTTTATTTAATAAAGAATAAAATCCTCCAATGGGACAAACATAACCACACCAACCGTTTTGTAAAACAAATAAATCAAAAAAGAAAACAAGAAAAACAGCAGCCAAACCAACACCCCAACCAAAAATAAGACCTCTATGTAACATAGCAACAGGACTTACAAGCTCAAATGCAGCAACACCAAAAATTGCAGATAAAACTAATCCCAAACCAAGTATCCAATATCGCATATTTCTTTTAATTGGAACTTTGACATTCTCCTTGTACATTTTAAACTTTTTTCTCAACCAGTTAGCCGTGTCTGTAACAATATTCATCGGACATACCCAACTGCAAAAAGCTCTACCACCAATCAAACCGTAAAAAAGCACAATTATTAAAGTACCAATCAAAACGTCAACACCAATAATAAATCCAGTTGCAAAAGTTTGAAGAACTGCATAAGGGTCACTTAAATAAAAAATATCAAGTACTTTTGCAGTACTATAATTTCCTTTTAAGATATTCCATTCGTACCAATTAGCACCAATAAAAAGTATTAATATTGAAAGTTGAGTAATCCTTCGTAATATTAAATATTTATTATTTTTCATATTATCATTAATCAATTATTTCTTGCCAATCACCATTTAAATAATCCATTGCTTTATCGCTTGTTCCAGAATTATTTTTATCTTCTTTCTGTTCATCATCTTCAACTTTCTTTAATCTATTCTCATCTTTTTTATCCCAACCTTTAATATAATGGTCTCCTACTTTTCCAGTTGCAATTTCAATAGGTAAAATCCTTATTGCCGCTCGTTCTGTCACACAGGCATGCTCGCATAAACCACAGCCAGTGCAAACATCTTTGTTTATAACTGGTTTTAAAAAAGCATGTTTACCTGTTCGTTCGTTCCTTTCGTATTTCAATGAAATCGCCTCGTCCATTATTGGACAGGCTCTGTAACAGAGGTCACATTGAATACCCCAAAATGCTACACATGATTTTTCATCAATAACGGCAACACCCATCTTGGCTTTGTTAATATCAAGAATATTTTTGTTCTCTTTTTCATCAAAAGAGGTAACACTCTCTTCATTTAAAGCGCCTGATGGACATACTGGAACACATGGAATATCTGGACACATTTCACAAGGAATAATTCGTGGTTCAAAATAAGGTGTTCCTACTGGTTTATTATCTCCTGGCTCTGCAAGGATAAGTGTATCGTAAGGACATGCCTCAACACATGCACCACATTTGATGCATGCTTTTAGGAAGTCATCCTTCTCAATAGCACCTGGTGGACGTAAAATTAATTCTCCTGCCTTAGCTTTGTCAATATAAGCCCCCCAGGCAAATCCACCCATTCCAAGAAACCCAGCTCCCTGAAACATTTTTCGTATTACATCACGTCTGCTTGCCATTTTTTTTTTTTTTGTATCCATATTTTTTAAAATTTGGAATTCGTTATTTCTTCCAAAATTCTAAGTCTTAAATTATTCAATATTATATCATAAAATTATTACAAAATTTTATGATATTTTATATAAATATAATATTATACTTTGATTATTTTGATTTTAAAATTTACTTTATTTATAAGTTATTATCAAATATTAAAAGTTAAATTTTTAACCTTTTTAAGTATAATTCAAATAATTATATTATTATTGACATTTAAATTTAAAACTTAAAATTCCAAATTTCAAAATTATGCTTTGTAAACTTTAACAGAACATTTTTTAAAGTCTGTTTCTTTTGATAACGGACAAGTTGCATCAAGAGTAACTTTATTAATAAAGACTTTTTCATCGAACCAAGGTACATAAACTGTACCTCGTGGTACTCTATTACGACCTCTTAATTCAAGGTGAGTTTTTACGCGTCCTCTTCTAGATTCCACCCAAATTGTATCTCCTTGTTTTAATCCGTTTGTTTTTGCGTCTTGTGGGTGCATATAACATAATGCTTCTGGCACAGCACGGTATAATTCAGGTACTCTCATAGTCATTGTTCCACTGTGCCAATGTTCTAGAACTCTTCCAGTACACATCCAAAATGGATATTCTTTGTTTGGCATTTCTACTGGATCCATATAAGGTCTGAAGAAAATTTTAGCTTTATTTTTTAAATTATATTTTTCCTTGTCTTTATCTGGTCCTTGTAAAGTTCCTTGTGGCATATTTTTCAAAGCACCTCCATAAAATGCAAAATCACCTGTTCCCGCTTTTTTTGCATAAGGGTCATATTTTGAATTAAATCGCCATTGTGTTTCTTTACCGTCCACAACAGGCCATTTTAATCCTCTTACTTTATGATATGTGTCAAAGTCGGCAAGGTCATGTTGATGTCCAAGTCCGAATTCGCGATACTCTTCCCAAAGATATTTTTGAATAAAGAACCCGTATCCTTTCCATTCTTTGTCATCTGAACCTTTTATAGTTCTTTTATCTCCTTCGGCTTCCGTATTTTGAAAACCTTCAGCTATCGGGTCAGGCCAAGTAAAACTTTTTGCTTTTTCGTTTGCAAACAGTACATCATATAATGTGTCATTTGGACTGTATCCCATTTCCTGTGCTGCCGCCAATACGTCTGGCAATCCACCTTCAAGTCCAGGAATTTTTTGTGCGCCCCAAACATCTCTTAGTTTAAATCGCTTTGCAATCTCTACATATTGCCATATATCAGGCATCGCATCACCTACTGGAGTAACCTGTTGTTTCCAATGTTGTGTTCTTCGCTCAGCATTTCCATAAGCTCCCCATTTTTCGTATATCATTGCAGTAGGAAGAATAAGGTCTGAAACCTTTGCTGAAATTCCTGGATACGGATCACTTGTTACAATAAAATTATCTAATTCACGAGCCGCTTTAATCCAGTGGTTTGCATTAGCTGTATTGTGATAAGGATTATTTACATGAACCCATACAAACTTTATTTTACCGTCCTCAATATCTCTGTGAATTTTTACTACATGAGAACCAACTTTTGGATTTAAAGTTCCATCAGGGAGTTTCCATATTTTTTCTGATGCTGCACGATGTTTAGGATTTTTCACAACCATATCGGCAGGCAGTCTATGAGCAAAAGTACCAACCTCACGTGCTGTTCCACATGCTGATGGTTGTCCTGTAAGACTGAACGCCCCATTACCTGGTTTTGCTTGTTTCCCAAGTAAGAAATGAACCATATATGCTTGTTCGTTAACCCATGAACCTCTTTGATGCTGATTAAATCCCATTGTCCAGAACGACACAACTTTACGTCCTTTTTCTATGTAATGGTCTGCAAGTAATTGAAGTTTTGCTTTAAAACTGTCCATTGATTCATCTGGGTCGCCTTTTGCAACCTTAGCAACAAAATCCAAAGTATAAGGTTCGAGACCTTTTTTAAACTCTTCACGCGATATTATCCAATGTTTCATAGCAGATGCTCTGTTTTTCATCTCCATTGTATCGCCAGCTTTGTAGCCAAGATATTTTAATGTTTCACCTTCAACTTCCGATAATTTTTTCTTAACTTCTTTCTTTACCGTTTCCAATTCCTTAGCACTAAACTTAGGATGGTCTGGTGTTCTCATTCCGTAACCTATATCAGCTGGACCTGTTGCGAATACATTATATTTTTTTACAAAACTCTCATCAATTGCTTCTGGATGTTTATACATTATTTCATTTGCAATATAGTTCCAGATTGCAACATCAGTACTTGGTTTAAAAATAATTTCTGTATCTGCAAGGTCAGATGTTCTATTTGTGTACGTAGATAAATTAAAAATTCTAACTTTATCTGGATTTGAGAGTTTTCTGTCAGTTACTCTTGACCACAATATTGGATGCATCTCTGACATATTCGCTCCCCATGATACTATTGTATCTGTCAATTCAATATCATCATAACAACCAGCTGGTTCATCAATACCGAATGTTTGAATAAAACCTACAACAGCAGATGCCATACAATGTCTTGCATTTGGGTCGATATTATTTGAACGTAATCCAGCTTTAATTAATTTTACAGCAGCATAACCCTCTTGAACAGTATATTGTCCTGAACCAAATACTCCTATTCCAGTTGGACCTAATTCTTTAAGAGCTTTTTTCATGTGCTTCTCAATCTCATCAAATGCACGTTTCCAGCTAACAGGTGCAAATTTTCCTTTCTTATCAAATTCACCTGTTGCATTTAATCTAAGAAGAGGTTTTGTTAATCTGTCCTCACCATACATTATTTTTGCATTAAAATAACCTTTAATACAATTAAGTCCTCTGTTCACAGGAGCCGCAGGGTCTCCTTTAACAGCAACTATTTTATCATTTTTTGTTGCTACCATAATTCCGCAACCTGTCCCGCAAAAACGACACACAGCTTTATCCCACCGCCAATCAACTTCGACTTTCTTCTTAGCTGCTTTTAGTTTAGCTGGTACGCTCAAACCAATAGCAACTGCAGCTGAAGCAACAGCTGACTGTTTAATAAAATCACGTCTGCTTATTCCCATAATATTGCTTTTTCTATTAATTTATTAAAAAATTCATGCTTAATATTTTATTCAAAAGTAAATGTTTTTTTTTGAATAATTAACATGTTATAAAGCAAATGAAATAATTATATACATGTATATAATTGTAATACAGAATATTAACAAGAAAATATTAAAAATAAATATTTCTAATTTAAAATCATTCTAAATAACAAAATTGAAAAATAATTATTTTTGTAATTATTTTATTTATAATTGTAACATTTCTTTGAGATTTTAAGTTTAATAATTAATTTTGCAATTTTAATTTTTACTTAAAGCTGAAAATGAATAATCAAAATATGAAACTGCATGATTTTGAAAAAATTGCAAAATTAATTATTATTTTTATTCAATTAAGCACAAACATTTATACGTTCTATTAAATTATTTCTTTGAAACAAATTAATGCTATGGCTGAAGAAAAAAAAATCGTGAAAACGGAAAACAAGGTTGAGAGTTCTGAAAAAATTAATCAGCAAACACCGAAAAAAAAACTAAGTGCTGCTGATTTAATACTAAGAAAAATTGCAGAACAAAAAAATAACTCTGCAAAGACAGAAAAAGTTACTCCACGAATAGAAAAACGTAAAGAGACTATTTCTGAAAAGAATAAAGTTGTCGAAGATAAAGTTGTCGAAGATAAAGTTGTCGAAGATAAAGTTGTC
>JAOZMB010000049.1:0-14988 GCA_029934515.1 Bacteroidales bacterium | reverse complement strand
TAAAGTTGTCGAAGATAAAGTTGTCGAAGATAAAGTTGTCGAAGATAAAGTTGTCGAAGATAAAGTTGTCAAAGATAAAGTTGTCGAAGATAAAGTTGTCGAAGATAAAGTTGTCAAAGATAAAATTGTCGAAGATAATTATTCAGAACTCAAAGTTGAACAACTTGTAGAAAAGTTCAAATTTCTCATTGAAAATTCTCCAGTTCAGGATATTCACAAAGATGTCCAAATAATAAGGTCTGAATTTTTAAAAAAGATTAAAAATGAGAAGTTTACGGAACGAGAAGAATTCAAATCAAAAAAAGATTCTGGAAAGAAATTTAAATTTACCAAAATAGATGTTGAATCTGCATTCGAAGCCTTAATAAAATTATACTCTGAGAAGCGGTATGAATTTAACAAAAAAATTGAGGATATAAAGAAGGAGAATCTTAAAATAAAATATCAAATAATTGAAGAAATAAAAAAGTTGAGAGAAGACCCTACCTCTTTTAATGAAACATTTAATAAATTTAAAGATTTTCAAAATCAATGGAGCAAAGTAGGTGTTGTGCCAAAGAATGAAACAAAAAATTTAAGAGATTCCTATAATGCACATGTAAAAGAATTTTATAATTATGTAAAGATTAATAAAGAATTACGTGATTTAGATTACAAAAAGAATTTAGAAGCTAAAATTCTACTTTGTGAACGAGCTGAGGAATTGTTTCTAGAACCTGATGCAACAAAATCAAAACGTGCATTACAGACCCTTCATAAACAATGGAAAGAAAGCGGTTCTGTCTCGAAAGATAAAAATGACGAAATATGGGAACGATTTCGCGGAGCCACAGCACAAATAAATGCAAAATATTACGAATATATTGAGAAGATAAAAGAGCAACAAGACAAAAATTTTGAAGCTAAAACAATGTTATGCGAGAAGGCAGAAGAATTTGCTTTTGCAAATTATGAATCGCATAGAGAATGGAAAGACGCATCAAGCCAAATGATTAAAATTCAAAGACTTTGGAAAGGAATCGGTTATGTACCACGTCAACACAATACAGTGGTTTATCAACGATTCAGAACAGCCTGTGATAAATTTTTTGAAAATGTAAGAGAGTTTTATGCCCAATCAAACGAAGATATGGAAAACAATTTGCAACTTAAAACTGACTTATGCAGTCGTGCAGAGAGTATGCAGAAAAGTAATGAATGGAAAAAAACCTCTGAAATATTTAAAAATTTACAAACTGATTGGAAAAAAATAGGACACGTGCCACACAGAAAATCAGAAGACATCTGGAGAAGATTCAGAAAAGCTTGTAACTTTTTCTTCGATAGCAAAAAAGCATACTATGAAAATAGAAAAAAAGAAGAAAAAGATAATTTGCTGAAAAAAAGAGCTATAATTGACAATATTAGTAATTTTGAAACAAGCGAAAACGGACTCAACGACCTTAAAAAATTAAGAGCGCTACAAAAAGAATGGTCTGAAATCGGATTTGTCCCATACGAGAGCAAAGACGAAATATATAAACAGTACAAAAAAACTGTTAATTTTAAATTTAAAAATTTAGAAATTGATGCCGATAAACTTGCAGAACTGAAATTTAATGAAAAAATAGAAAATCTAAGAAATATGCCAAATGCAAGAGATGCGGTAAAATTGGAAATAAACAAAATGAGAAGTGAAATTGAAAATATCAACGCTGATATTAGTGTTTGGGAAAATAATCTTGGATTCTTTTCTAATACTAAAAATGCAAGATCAATGCTAAAAGATTTTAGTACAAAAATAGAAGACTCTAAAAATAGAGTTAAAGTATTAAAAAGACAAATCAATAAATTAAACAGATAGAAAAATATTTATTGAATTGTAGAACTACTATTAAGTGTCTGTCAGTTATTTTTGCTGAACAGACACTGTAGTTTTAAAGTTTAAGTAAAAATGAGATTCTATATTTATAATAATTTTAAATCTTATAAAACAATATAAAAATCAAAAAGACTAATTACATATTTGTTACAGGTGGAGTTACATCATCGCTGGGAAAAGGAATTATCTCAGCATCACTTGCGAAATTATTACAATCAAGAGGTTATAAAGTTACAATCCAAAAGTTAGACCCTTACATTAATATAGACCCAGGAACACTGAACCCATACGAACACGGCGAATGCTATGTCACAGAAGACGGTGCCGAAACAGACCTTGACTTAGGACATTACGAAAGGTTTCTGAATATTAATACATCGCAAGCTAATAATGTAACGACTGGCAGAATTTATCAAACAGTAATAAATAAAGAAAGAAAAGGAGACTATCTCGGAAAAACTGTTCAAGTAATTCCGCATATAACAGATGAAATAAAAAGAAGAATAAAACGACTTGGCAAAAATGATTTTGATTTTGTAATCACTGAAATAGGAGGAACTGTTGGAGATATTGAATCGCTACCGTACATAGAAGCAGTCAGACAATTAAAATGGGAATTCGAAGAACAAAATCTGGTAATTCATTTAACGCTTGTTCCTTACCTGGCAGCAGCAAAAGAACTCAAAACAAAACCAACACAACATTCTGTAAAAATGATGCTTGAAAATGGTGTGCAACCAGATATACTTGTTTTGAGAACAGAAAGAAAACTAACATTAGAAATAAGAAAAAAAGTTGCTAAATTTTGTAATGTAAATATAAACTCTGTTATCGAATCAAAAGACGTATCTACAATTTATGAAGTCCCGTTGTTAATGCTCGAAGAAAAACTTGATATTACTGTACTTAATAAATTAAAATTACCATTAAAACATGATATCGATTTAAAAAAATGGAGAAGTTTTGTTTATAAAATAAAAAACCCAAAAAAAATTATAACAATTGGATTAATAGGAAAATATGTAGAACTGCAAGACGCTTATAAATCAATAAACGAATCGCTGATACATGCAGGAACAGAAAACGATTGTAAACCAATTATAAAACTTATTCATTCGGAAGAAATCACAGACAACAATGCAACAGAAATATTGAAAGGTCTGGACGGAATAATTGTAGCACCTGGCTTTGGACACAGAGGAATTGAAGGAAAAATAAAAACAGTCAATTTTGCACGTAAAAATAATATTCCTTTTTTTGGTATCTGTCTCGGAATGCAATGTGCAGTAATCGAATTTGCACGTAACGAGCTATGTTTAGAAAATGCCGATTCAACAGAGATGTACCGCAACACTCCTTTCCCTGTTATCGACCTGATGGAAGAACAAAAAAACATCACTGATATGGGCGGAACAATGCGTCTTGGCTCTTATGAATGTAAAATTAATAAGAACTCAAATGTTTTCAGAGCATACAAAAAAATAAATATTACAGAACGACACAGACATAGATACGAATTTAATAACGAATATCTTAAAATGTTTGAAGCAAAAGGTATGAAAGCAACTGGAATTAATCCAGAGTCAAACCTTGTCGAAATTATCGAAATACCTGAACATAAATGGTTCGTAGGAGTTCAGTTTCACCCCGAATATAAAAGTACAGTATTAAAACCACACCCAATATTTATTGATTTTATCAAAGCAATTGTTTGATAAATAGTGGATATCCAACTTTACTACACACGGGTAGCATAAAAATATACAATAATTATAAAATTAGTGTTAGTAAATTACGAATTATAAATTATGAATTACGAATTGGTTTACACCTGATAATAAGTATTTTACAAAAAACAAATCAGGAAGTTATTTTTTAACCATTACTAATTCCTTGATTTTTCAGCACTTAAATATTTTGATGCGTCTGCCATAGTAAAATTAATAAAACAATTGAAACTGAAATAATAAAAATGTCAGATATTCAACAAAAATTACCAATCGGATAAAAATAATGAGCATATCATTTGCAAAAACACAAGTATTTGTAAACTGATATTAGAACAAACGCATCAAAAAATAAATCATTTGTCTTTTTTATTAAAGAAAAAAATATAATTTGTCAAAAAAATTTATATTTTATTTTCTTTTAAATAAAAGTAAAAACTTAAACAAATTTTAATTTTTGAAAAGTAAACTAATGCAAAAATCAATACAAAATGAATTTAAAACAGTAATTCTAAAAAACACTTTTTATTTTTTTAACACAAAATTTGAAGAAAAATATGAAGCTTATATAAATTCGTTAAAAGAAACATTACTTGTTATCAAAAACAGAATTGAAAATGAAGGACTTAGAAAAGAAATTTTTGAAGAACTAATTTCTGAAAAAGAAAATGGATTAAGAGTATTACTTGCACTAACTGGTTTTTCAAATGAATATTTAAAAAGGCTGACTACTATTATTAGAATAGTTGATAATCAAGAATTAAATAAACTTGTTTACAAAAAAGAATGGTATGACGAGAAAAATCCAGAAAATATCAAAGAATGGTCAGATACAACAATACAGAAGAAAATTAATAAAAACAAATATTTCAGAAAAGGATTGATAAATATTTTTTTTGAAGGTGCATCAGTTCCATTTCTTGCTGATACAATTCCACTTTTTGAACTCAAAAAATTAAGTATTTCAAAATTAAAATTTGAAATACCAGAAATGCTTGATACTTTAATTCGTTATAAAGAAAAAGGTAGTTATTCTGGTAAAAAAGGTAATAATCCAGAAATTATTATTGAAAATATTCTATATAATTTGGGTATTACTTTTGAAACAGGTGATTTAACTGAGTTAGTTGAGAATGCACCAGATAACAAGCGAACAATGGATTTTATTATTCCGAACAAACAAAATCCAAAAATAATAATTGAAAGTTCATTTCTTGCCACAACTTCGTCTGGACAAGGCGATAAATCTAAAACAGAAATTTCTATTAACAGTTTAATAAAAGAGCATTATCCGAAAGCTAAATTCATTGGTTTTGTTGACGGTATAGGTTGGTATGTTCGTAAAGGCGATTTGCGAAGAATGGTAACAGCTTATGAAGATGTTTATACATTTCACAAACAAGAATTACAACGATTTTCAAAATTTTTAATTAAAACTTTTGTAAAATGATTGAAAAATACACAAATAGAATATTACAAGGCGATTGTTTAGAACAGTTTAAAAATATACCTGATAACTCGGTTGATATGACTTTTGCCGACCCACCTTTTAACTTGAAAAAGAAATATAAAAGTTATAAAGATAATCTTGAATTTCAGGAATATTTGAATTGGTGTGAAAAATGGATACGTGAAATGGTAAGAGTTACAAAACCAACAGGTTCAATATTTTTACATAATATTCCGAAATGGCTAACATTTTATGCAACTTATCTAAATAAACTTGCACATTTCAAACATTGGATTTCGTGGGATGCGCCAACTGCTCCAATGGGAAAATCATTACAACCTGCACATTATGGAATACTATTTTATACAAAAGAACCAAAAGGTGCAAAAATAAATGAGCTTCGCTACCCGCATAAAAGAGACAGAAAACAAGGATTTTTAATAAAAGATTACGGAGGAAAAAAATATTTATTACACAAATTTGGACCTTTGGTTTCAGACGTTTGGACAGATATTCATCGCATAAAACACAACAAAAAAAGAGACCCGCACCCATGCCAATTACCAATACATTTATTAGATAGATTAATATTATTAACAACTGATGAAAATGATATAGTTCTTGACCCTTTTTCTGGAACAGGAACAACAGCTATCTCAGCAAAAAGACTTGGCAGACGATATATTGGTTTTGAATTAGACGAAAAATATGCAAAGATTTCAAAAGAAAAATTAGAAAAAACAGAAGCTAATTTTAAACTTGGAGAAACTTGGGTTAGTTTTTATTTGAAAAAAGTTGTTACAATTAAACATAAAGACTGGGAAGAATTAGAAAAATATTTTATTGTTCCAAGTCCATCAAAAATAATTGATTATAAAAAAATAATAATTAGAGATAAAAGATATATTCCAATTGACAATAATTACAGTAAAATTAACGGAAGTAAAGTTAATAAAATACTTGAAACAGAAATAATAAAAATGTCAGATATTCAGCAAAAATTACCAATCGGATAGAAATACCACAAAATCAATGGCACCAAGCAGTTACCGATATATGTAATTACAAAAAACAATAATTTAGAGAAAAAAGATATTATCTTTACAAAATTAAAATTAACAAAAAATTGTAACATGAAAATAGAAATAATTACAAAATTTCAATAAGATAAACGCACTCAGTGGGTTGATAAAATAAATAATGTTAGTGGTAATTTTGGTGCCGATAGTGAAACAATAGAAAATAAAATAGCAGAAGAAGTAAAAAAAATGGAAAACAATTACTTAAATAATGTAACACTTGGTG
Source organism: Bacteroidales bacterium (assembly GCA_029934515.1). Classification (GTDB taxonomy): domain Bacteria; phylum Bacteroidota; class Bacteroidia; order Bacteroidales; family JAADGE01; genus JAOZMB01. Next base: position 8,645 of record JAOZMB010000049.1, on the reverse strand, counting down.
ATTGTTTAAAACATTTGCCAAATATTGAGGATAATACAGTAGATTTATTTTTATCAGATAATTCCATACGGAATCAGATTAGATGACTGGGATGTTTTATATAATAATACTAATTCTGCATTGCTTGGAAGTTCGCCTGCTCAAAATGGAAAATCTGGATTTAAAAGAAGAGGAAAACCTATAAATGGTTGGGCAAAATCTGATAATAATCTATTTCCAAAATATTTGGAACAAGTGATATTTTTTTATTTATTTTTAAATACAAAAGCAAAAGCAAGGGCAATAAAAAGAATAAAATAACATAATTTATTGTTGTAATCAGGCTTATAAAATGTAACAACCCAAAACAGCTGATTGTTATACCAAACGAAAAAATAATATTTTTATACTGGAAGAAATATTATTATAATTGTGCTGAATAATAATATAAGCCACATAAAACGAAGCAATAAAAGACAGTAAAACTATAATTATTTTAAACATTTTTATTTACAATTATCTTTTAATAAATGAATTGAATAGTCTTTCTTTTTGTTTGTATAAAGAGTATCACCATAGAAAATTTCAGTTTTTTTTATATCGTGAAATTGTTTTATTAAAACGTAATCAAAATTATATTTTTTGTCTCTAATAATTACTCGTTCTGTACCGATTGCATATCTTAACATAAATAGAAGTTTTGCGTTGTATTTTTTATTGTTGTATAATAGAGTAGTTGAATTATTTTGTATATATTTAAAAACACCTTTGTATTCATTTGTTATTGTTTCAATACTTGATTTTTTGTTTATTAATTTTTTGAAAAGTTAATTAAATATATTATAAAAATCAACACTAATATTAAAGAAAGATATTTGAATATTCTACTCTGCATAATTTTTGTTACTTTTGTCTGAAAAATATTTGAATAGGAACTCCACTAAAATTAAAATGTAATCTTAGTTTATTTTCTAAATATCTTTTATATGATTCTTTTATATATTTCGGATTGTTACAGAAAAAAGCATAAGAAGGAGCATGAGTTGGCAGTTGTGTAACATATTTAATTTTTATATATTTACCTTTAAGAGCTGGCGGCGGATAATTTTCAATTTCTTTAAGCATAACATCATTAAGAATCGAAGAGCTTATTTTTTGAGTTCTATTTTTGTAAACATCAATAGCCATTTCAAGTGCCTTAAATACTCTTTGTTTTGTCAATGCCGAGATAAAAACAATAGGAACATCATTAAATGGAGCAAGTTTTTTTTTTATCTTTTCTGTATATTCTTTTATTGTGTTTGTCTTTTTCTTGGCAATATCCCATTTATTGATAAGAACAACAACACCTTTTCTGTTTTTCTTTATCAATTTAAAAATATTCATATCCTGTGTTTCTACTCCCGTACTTGCATCGATTAGCAACAAACAAACATCTGCACTTTCGATAGAGCGCACAGAACGCATAACAGAATAAAATTCAATATCTTGGTTTACTTTTGTTTTTTTTCGTAATCCAGCTGTATCTATCAGAACAAAATTGTGTCCGAATTTTTTATAATATGTATCTATTGAATCTCTTGTCGTTCCCGAAAAAGGTGTTACAATATTTCTTTCCTTTCCTATAAGAGAATTAATTAACGACGATTTACCTACATTTGGTCTTCCAACAACAGCAAAATGAGGAAGTCTTTCTTCTTCGTCTTCGATATTTTCATCAGGAAAAGCTTTAACAACTTCATCTAATAAATCTCCTGTTCCTGAACCGTTTATAGATGAAATATTATACAAATCACCCAAACCAAGAGAATAAAATACATAAGAATAATATTGTAAATCAGAGTTATCTACCTTATTTACAATCGCAAAGACTGGTTTTTTTGTTCTTTGTAACATTGTTGCAACGATATCATCTAAATCAGTCACACCAGTCGTTACATCAACAACAAATAAAATTACATCTGCTTCTTCTATGGCAAGGATTACTTGTTTTCTAATTTCGTCCTCAAAAACATCATCTGAACCTTTTATGTATCCGCCTGTATCTATTAACGAAAATTCTTTCCCGTTCCAAAAAGATTTACCGTAATGTCTGTCTCTCGTAACGCCACTGGACTTGTGAACTATCGCTTTTTTTTGTCCTGTTAATCTATTAAAAAGAGTGGATTTTCCTACATTGGGTCTTCCAACTATTGCTGCAATATTGCTCATCTTATTTTTTTTAATAATATTAAAATTGTAAACATACCGTCACCTTTTTTATTCATAAGACAAGGCACAGTATGTTATTCAATTTGTAAAAAAATAAAATAATTAACTAAAAAAGTAATTTTTTTTATTATTAATTATTAAATATTTAAAAATCAACAAGTTATATAAGAAAAAAATAAAAATATAACTTATAAAACAAATAATTAAATTTTTTTTTTAACTTTGCATAATTTTGGCTTGTAACTTGTTTGCAATTCAATATTATGTTATTTAAATTTACTCAATCATACTTATAATCAAATATGTTTGTCGGAAATTCTACGGTATTAATAGTTGATGATGTTCAAGCTAACCTTATGATACTTGAAGATTTATTAACAGATAAAGGAATTACTATTTTCAAAGCCGAAAACGGTAAACGAGCATTAAAAATGGCAGTATTATATTCTCCAGATTTGATACTTTTGGATATAATTATGCCCAAACAAGACGGTTTTGAGGTTTGCGAAAATTTAAAATTAGATGAAAAAACAAAAGATATTCCTGTTATTTTTCTAACCGCAAAGAACCAAACAAATGATATAGTGAAAGCGTTCAGTGTCGGTGCTGTTGATTACATTGTAAAACCTTTTAGAATGGCAGAACTGCTTGCAAGAGTTTTTACTCATCTTGAACTTAAACATTCCAGAGATACAATTTATCAACAAAATAAACAACTCAAAGCAGAGATTATTGCACGCCGGAAAAAAGAAAAAGAATTACTTGAAAGCGAACGTAAATATAGTAGTCTTATAACTGGTTTGAATGATGCGGTTTTCAAAATTTCTTATCCAGATGGTAAATATATTTATATAAGTCCTGCGGCTTATAAAGTTTTTGGTTATTCTAAAAATAGCTTCTACAAGACCCCACATTTTATAAAAAAAATAATGCACCAGTCTTATTTAAAGCATTATGAAGACGACCTTGAAACATATTGGGGTGTTGTTCCGACTATAAAATATAAGATTATCGACCCAGATGGAAACGAACGTTGGATAATTCAGGCAAATAAAGGAACTTTTGATAAAGACGGAAAATTAATCGCAATTGAAGGTATTTATAGGAATATATCAACGAAAGAAGAACTCCATAATCAAAAAAATAAACTCGAAAAGATTAACAAAGATATTACGTCAAGTATTAGATATGCACAATTTATACAAAATGCTGTCTTGCCATCAAAAATGTTTTTGAAACAATTTATTCCAGAAAATTTTATTTTTTATATGCCTCGTGATATTGTTAGCGGAGATTTTTATTGGATAAAACAGGTTAATAATTATGTAGCAGTTGCCGCCGCCGACTGCACAGGACACGGCGTTCCTGGTGCGTTTATGAGTATGCTCGGGATAGCACTTTTTAACGAAATTGTTAGATTAGACCAGTATCCAAAAGCAAACGAAATACTTAACGAACTAAGAAAAAGATTAAAAGCTTCTTTGCATCAGGATAGTATTAGAGGCAAAAATACAGACGGCATGGACGTTTCGCTTTGTATTCTAAATCTTGATACAAAACAAGTTCAATACTCTGGAGCAAATAGTCCGTTGTTTATTACTCGAAAAAATAATAAAGATGAAGTAGAACTTATTGATGTAAGACCAGATAGAATGCCAATAGGTGTTTATGTGAGAGAACGTTCTTTTACAAATCATAAAATACAACTCAGAACAAATGATAATATATATTTATTCTCTGATGGTTACATTGACCAATTTGGCGGAGAGAATAATGATAAATTTAAAACAAGGCGATTTAAAAAACTGTTAATAAGTATGCATGATGAATCAATGTTAAGACAAAAAGAAATATTATTTGATGTCTTTGATAGATGGCGCTCTGGAATTAGACAGTTAGATGATGTGCTTATTATCGGAATTAAAATTCTTGATGAATACGGTAATATTGATTATTTCTAAAAATAAGATAAGATAATATAAATTTTGCTCCGTGTATTGAAAATACGGAACAATAAGATATAGAATATAATATAAAAAAATTACATTCTTCTATCTAAGCATCTTAATTGCGGAGACTTTTTTCACATATTCTTCTGCTCTTTTTGTAGCGAGTTTATCTATTGTTTCTCCTGTCTGGTTCGATAAATTAATCAAATCAATTGTATTATCATAAATTTCAAAAAGTTCTTTTTCTAATTTGTCTTTTCCAAAATTTTCAATTTCATTTGAGAGCTGAATAACATCGCCACTGTTTATCACGTAACTGGGTATGTATAGTATTCCTCTGTTTTTTAACATTTCTGTATCAACATCATCGGCGAGCATTGCATTAGTTCCTCCTGTTAATATCTTACAATTAAGCTCTTCGGCGTTACATTTTTTCACAATTTTTTCTGTTGCACACGAACAAAAAATATCGCATTTTTGTTTATATATATCATCGGGACGAACAATTTTAATATCATTTACTTTGTCCTGAATAACTTTAATACGGTCATAAACTTTATCTGTAATTGTAATATTTGCACCTTCGTTAATTAACTCAGTAACTAATTCCGAGCCAAGATCGCCTACTCCTTGTACTACGACTTTTAAGTTCCTCAGACTATTTGTTTGTAATTTAATTTTACAAGCGGCTTTTAAACCAATTATCATTCCTTTTGCTCTGCTTTTATATATTCTTCCGAGTCCGTTGTGGCTCTCTTCGAGACCAAGAATATATTTAGATTCTTTGTTTACATAATTCAAATCTTTATAAGAAACGCCTTTTCCTTTTGTCATGTATATTTTACCATTCCAACGATTAAGAAATACTCCTAATGCTCTGAAATACATTTCGGATTTAACTTTTTTTGGCTCGCCACATAAAATTATACTTCCACCACCGAGACTTTTTCTCAACAAAGATGCTCTTAATGAATTGTAATATGCAATATCCAATGCTTCTGATATTGCACGTTCTTCGTCTTTATAGTCATACAATTTAGCACTTGCATTTGCTGGACCGAGAATAATACTGTCCACAGCAATAATAGCTTTAAGGTTAAGATTTTGTTCTTCGATGAATAACAACTCACGGCTGTTATTTTTTTTCATGTGTTCGAATATTCCCATCTTTATTGATTTTTTGTATTGTGTATATAAACTGTCAGCATGGCTTGAAGCCACACTGACAGTAATTTATTTTAATTTAATGTTTACAATTTCTACAAATTTTCATTAAGTTTTAATAAAGCATCTTTAATTCTTGCTATGCCTTCAATAATTTTTTTTGTACTTGTAGCATAAGAAAACCTAATACAATCTGGATTTCCAAAAGCGGAACCCGGAACAGTAGCAACATTTGCTTCATTGAGCAGGAACATACTTAAATCCGAAGAATTTTTTATTGTAATATAAGATTTAATTTTTCCAAAATATTCTTTAACTTCTGGAAAAACATAAAAAGCACCGTCTGGGATATTTGTTCTAAAACCGGGTATATCATTTAAAAGTTCCAACATAATATCTCTTCTTTTTTTGAAAGCGGCATTCATTCCGAGTGTATAAATATTGTCACCGTTTAGCGCAGCGATTGCTGCTTTTTGCGAAATAGAACAAGCGTTTGATGTATATTGTCCTTGAAGTTTTATACAGGAAGCAGCAATCTCAGGTGTCGTGGCGATATATCCTATTCTCCAGCCAGTCATTGCATAACCTTTTGAAACACCGTTTACTATAATAACACGGTCTTTAATAAAATCAAATTGTGCAATACTCTCGTGGTGCGAAACATAATTTATATGCTCATAAATTTCATCAGAAATAATATACATATTCTTATGTTCTTCGACAACCTTTGCTATTTCGTAGAGTTCTTTTTTTGTATATACGCTACCAGCAGGGTTCGATGGCGAGCTGTAAAGCAATGCTTTTGTTTTTGGTGTAATTGCTTTGCGCAGTTGTTCTGGTGTAATCTTGTAATCGTTTTCAATGCTTGTCGGTAAAAAAACATTTTTTCCATTTGCCAAATTATCTATCTCAGCATAACTTACCCAGTAAGGTGTTGGAACAATAATTTCATCTCCTTCGTCAACTATACTTAAAACAGCATTGGCAAGCGCTTGTTTGGCTCCGTTTGATACTACAATTTGATTAATATTATAATCTAAATTGTTCTCTCTCTTAAACTTATCTACAATCGCCATTCTTAACTCCTTGTATCCTGCAACAGGTGTATAAAAAGTAAAATTCTTTTTTATTGCATCTATTGCCGCTTTTTTTATATGTTCTGGCGTGGCAAAATCTGGCTGTCCTATGCTTAAATCTATAACATTTTTGCCTTTTTCTTTAAGCTCTTGACTCCTGTTTGACATCTCTAATGTCTGAGAAACAGAAATCCTTTTTAATCGTTTAGATGAATTTTTCATTTACAATTGAATATTTTATTTGTATATAAAATTATTAGCAATGCGAATTATATTGAAGGTTAATTATATCTTTTCCAATTATAACGTAAAGCATCAGTTTAGCGAGCTTATTATTTTCCATCAGATATTTAAAAACCTGGTCTTATAAAGGATTTACTATTCTCATATTATAAGAATTATTATAATAATTTATAGAATTGAAATAACAAAATTAAATATTTTATTTTTTATATAGAAATTTATATTTGATTTTATTTAAAAAATATCATGCCTACAATTAATACCACCGATTAATATCGGTGGCGAGATAAATATCAAACCTATGACTTTTATATATTATCCAACTTCTATCTAACTATAATTTTTTCCGTAAAAGTTTGATTTTCAGTATTTATTTTCAAAAAATATAATCCTTTTTTTTGATTTGATAAATCAATTTGTTTTTTCAATATTTTTTCTGTTTTAAATAAACTTGAATATATAATACGTCCTGTTATGTCTGTTATTGACATTTTGTATTGTTTTTCAAATGTTTTCATATTTATTGTAAAAATTCCATTTGAAGGGTTCGGATATATTTTGATATTACAATTTTTTATTTCATTAACTATAGACGGAGCAGTTAGATCTGTTAGTGTAACAAACCAAGCATCTCCGCTTCCTGCACCGTAACTCATTGTGTATCCGCCTACAATGTATTTATTATTTCCAAAAGAATAAACAGTATTTGGAGTTTCGCTTGCTCCTCCTCCGGTTGTTATTTTAGCAACAATATTATGGTTTTGGTCTATTTTGATAAAACTCAGGTCTGTTTGATAAACCTTATTTTTTTTTGCAAAACCACTTCCACAAGCAAATATATATCCACCGTCTGTAGATTTTATTGCATAATAAGGCTCCATATTTGTTGTATCTGGATATGTTTGTTCCCAAATAATTGTACCGTCTTCTTCCGTAAATTCAATATTGTGCATGTCATATACGTCATTGTTGCTGTTTCCGGTACGATAGCTACCTGTCAATAAATAATTACCATTTTCTGTTGGCATTAGATAATATGCACGATTACTAAATTCGTTTCCATAAGTTTTTGTCCATTCTTCGTTTCCTTCTGCATCAGTTTTAACTACGTAATAATCATAGTCTCCTGCACCAAAATCGCTGTTTGTAAATCCCGCAGCAATAAATCCACCGTCAGAAGTTTGATAAACTTGTTTAAAAACTTCGTATCCTTCTTCACCAAAAATTTTGTTCCATTCTTCGTTTCCATTTTCATCGATTTTGAACATCCAAGCATCAATAAACTGTGCACCATACGAACGGCTTGCTCCACACATAATAAAACCTCCATCATTTGTTGTTTCAATATGCCTGAACATATCTGCTTCATCTGTTCCTCCTCCGTATTTTTTTTCCCATATTTCATTTCCTTCTGGGTCGATTTTCATAATAATTGCTTCCCATCCGTTTCTGTAAATTATATCTTCTAATCGTTCTCCGACAATAATAAAATTGTTATCATCTGTTGGTTTTATAGAATATGCTCTGTCTAGGGAGTCTGCTTGTCCGTAAGTTTTGTCCCATAATTTGTTTCCTACCGAGTCTATTTTAACAAGCCATAAATCTGAATGTCCATAAAATCCTGTCCCATAACTTTCTGTATATCCAATACATAAAAAACCTCCGTCATCTGTTGGTGTCATGTCTGTTACGACATCAAGTAAATCTCCTCCAAAATAAACTTCATCATCAATTTGAAAACCATTTTTCTGAGCGAACAGTGTAATGTTTAGCATCAGAATTGTAATTAATATTAAATTTTTTTTCATTTGTAAATAAATTGTGAGAAGACAAAAGAGTGGTTATTTTTATACTAATTTTCTTCTCTGTTTTTAAACTTTGTAAATATTATAAAACTACATTACGTATTTTGAAAACAACTATTTTTTGTCTATTTTCGATTTAATAGTTTTTATTTCATCATACGGAACAATACCTTCGCCAAAAATAGTTTTTTTTCGCTTTTTTTTTTTTATTTATGCTC
>JAOZMB010000048.1 GCA_029934515.1 Bacteroidales bacterium | reverse complement strand
TAATTCGTAATTCGTAATTCGTAATTCGTAATTCGTAATTCGTAATTCATAATTCATAATTCATAATTCGTAATTTACTTAATAATTATTTTTTATATTAATATTAGAATAGAAATCCCATTTATTTTTATTAAAAAATAAACCGTCGTAACTAAAATCAGGTCCGTAATAACGATACTGTCCTTCCAATCCTTTTTTTGATGGTGCGAGATGATCCCAAATTATCATATCTTGTTTGTCATCATATCTTAGCAACATTTTCGCTTGTTCTGTATATTCAAAAATAATACGATTTACGTTTCTCTTTTCGTATTCTATAATAGGTTTTCCAAATACAGCCTTTCCAGATTTTGTGAAATACAATACTTCAATTATTTTTTTATTCGTAAAAATATCATTACCATCCCATCCAAGCAATGTATAATATCTGTTTTTTTTATGTTTTTTATATACAATTTTATAATACAAAGCACCATACCAATTTTTAGGAGATAAAACAGCCAGTTCTGGATTTGTAATATTTTCGGAATTATCGTTCAATGCATAAACAATATACTTTTTTTTCTTCTTGTGGTAATATTGCAAAAAACCAAAATATTTAAAAGTTCCGTTTGAATACGATAAGTTCCAATTATAAATTTTTAATAATTTATCTTTTGATTTTATTACTCCAAAGTTTTTTCGATTTTTAAATTTATAATCAAATGAGTTTTTTTTTCTAAGAAATCTTTTAAATTTTTTTATTATAATTTCATTTATAGAATCTTTTTTTGCGTCTGTTTCTGTGAATTTAAGTTTCTCAAATAAAACAGATAATTGATTTTCATCTGTGCTTTGTGAGTATGCACCAGAAATTATAAAAGTCAATAATAGAACTGTGATTATATTTTTTTTTAATTTCATAATATATAATTTTTAAGAGTTATTTTTTAATTTATTAGATATTTTTTCCTGAATAGCTATGGATTTATTCTAAAATAGCAACAAATATTTTTATTTATATGGCACAAATACAGTATTCTATCTCACGGCTGCAAAGGTATAAAAATTTTGATAGTGATAAACAAATAATGCTATTCAAAAGCATTTATAATTTCTTTAATTCTATCTGATTGATAATCAACTTTAGTCTATATATTAAAATTGAATATAGACAAGATAGCATTACTTAATTAACACAACCTTTTTTTTAATTATAAATAAAATTTTATTATGTTTGTAAACATATAAGTTTTTATAAAAATTAAGAAACGTATCGATGATCCAAAACCAAATTACACATCTTTTTGACACCTCGAAGCAAAATATTAGTATGCACATAGCTAATATATTGAAAGAGAAAGAGTTAGATAAAAATTCAGTTGTTAAGGATTACTTAACAACTGCCACAGATGGCAAAAAATATAATTAAAAATAATAAAATCTGATTTTTATCATTTTTAATTTATATATTTATATTTTATATATGCATATATAAAATATTTTTTTTATATTAAATAACTCTTCAAATTTTCTGAGAAATAGAATAATTCTGTTTTAAGGAACATATAACAAAATCTAAACCTAAGGAATATGCTGAGGGAAAAGAGAATCGGAACAATGATAATTCTTATTGAATCTAAGGATAGTATTAATAGATTAAACTCACTGATTTCAAAGTTTTCGAACTTAATAATCGGCAGACAGGGAATCCCTTTGCAAGAACGGAAAATGAGTGTTATATCTCTGGTAATGGAAGGCACAGTTGATGAAATAGGCGCTTTCTCTGGACAAATTGGAAGACTAAGAGGAATTAAAATTAAAACAGCACTTATAAAATGATTTATAATACGCAAACATACAAAATCAAAGATGAAGCAATGAAACCATTCATTGATTCAAAAGAAATTCATAATTTCTTGGAAAATGCAAAACCAACGAAGAAAAAGGTAAGAGAGATTATTGCAAAATCACTAAATAAAAATAGACTCTCGCTTGCAGAAACAGCTATTCTTATAAAGACAAAAGAACCAGAACTTATCGAAGAAATTAAACAAGGAGCAAAAACTCTGAAAAATAATGTTTATGGTGATAGAATTGTGCTTTTTGCACCACTATACATAGGAAACCTCTGTACAAACAATTGTCAATATTGTGGTTTTAGGATAAGTAACAAAAAACAACAACGCAAAACCCTAAACAGAGAAGAAATACACAAGGAAGTAAAAATGTTGCAAGACACTGGACACAAAAGACTGATACTTGTTTACGGTGAACATCCTCGATATTCGCCAAAATATATAGCCGAAACAGTGAAAGAGGTTTACAAAATAAAAAGCGGAAACGGTGAAATAAGAAGAGTAAACATAAATGCAGCGCCACAAACAATAGAAGGTTTTAAGATTATAAAAAAATCTGGAATAGGAACTTATCAGGTCTTTCAGGAAACATATCACCCAGAAACTTACTTAAAAGTTCATAAGAGCGGTTCGAAAAGAAACTTTAATAATAGGCTGACATCGTTGGATCGTGCACAGGAGGCTTTAATCGATGATGTAGGCATAGGTGTTTTGTTTGGATTATACGATTGGAAATACGAAGTCCTTGCTTTAATTAGACATGTAAATCATTTTGAAAAAGTATATAACGTAGGCCCTCATACGATTTCTTTTCCTCGAATACAAAATGCCTCTTCGCTTGATATTGATGAAAAATATTTTGTTAGTGATGAAAATTTTGTGAAACTTGTCGCAATTTTACGATTAGCAGTTCCATATACGGGACTTATTTTAACGGCTCGCGAACCAGAAAAAATTCGTGATGAAGTTTTGACTTATGGTGTCTCACAAATAGATGGTGGTACAAATATTCAGATGAGTGGTTATTCTAAAAATAATATTAATAATCAAAATCTTGATAAAGAACAATTCAAAATATCAGACACACGCTCTCTCGAAGAAATTATAAGCGAACTTATAGATACTGATTATTTGCCATCGTTCTGTACAGCTTGCTATCGGCTTGGAAGGACAGGAGAACATTTCATGGAATTTTCGGTACCAGGATTTATAAAACGATACTGCGAACCAAATGCAATGCTTACTCTTGCAGAATATCTCGAAGATTATGCAAACGATAAAATAAAAGAAAAAGGATACAAACTAATTTACAAAAAAATAGAAACAGGAACTATTAAAAATAAATCAATGTTTATAAAAAAACTCAAAAAAATTAAAAACGGAGAAAGAGACTTATATTTTTAGATAGACTCGAACCAAATTTGTTTTAATATATAACTTTTTTTGATGATTTTTAAATTTAAAAATATTTATAATTCATTGATATATATATTATTAAGTAGAATTAATTATTGATTAAAATAAAAAAACATCATTTTTCAAAAAAAAATTTGTACAGTAAAATATAATATATATATTTGCAGTCTCTTTTTAAGGATTTATAATTTATGCATATTTAGTTTTGGGCGATTAGCTCAGTTGGTTCAGAGCACTTGGTTTACACCCAAGGGGTCACAAGTTCGAATCTTGTATCGCCCACAAAAAAACCGTTTATTCATTAGGATAGACGGTTTTTTTGTATAACTATTTTTGAGAAATTCTAAATAATATTTCGTGCTAAATTACAGATTTTTCACACAATTAATTTATTTATAATCTCATCTTTGACAGATTGAAGAATAATATAAATGGACTTTAAATTATCTAAGTCGAGACAGTCAAAACTCTTTGAAACAAAATATTCGTAATCATCATTATCTGATTTGTTAAGAATAACAAACTTCCAATATTGACCAACCATGTAACAGCCTTTGATTGTATTTGTTTTATTAAGCGCTATGGCGGCAAGCATAGCAGCAAGGACTTGATTCTCTGGGTCACTATAAGGCTCAACGGAAGGTTTATATTTCTGAAAGAAAAAATACGGAGACTCAGGAGAATCAATACCAGTAGCAACCATAAAATCTGGACGACCACTAAGGATATGACCATTTAATCGGCAATTTATACTGTATTCATACCAATCTTTGATACCCTTCTTTTTATAACTAAAATCTATGCGGTTAAGAATACTACCTATAAATTTTACGGTTAAAGTAGCTTCATTATAAAGACGAAGAGAAATAAGATTTGCTTTTATTAAATTTTCCAAGAACAGCTCATCATCTTTTTCAAACTTATAGTCATAAGAAAACCATTCTTTGAATTTATTATTATCTATTATCTGTTCAATATTTACGATAGCCATTAGCTTTTTCAAAGTAGCTTTGCGGAAATTTAATTTTTTCTCTGCTATTGTTGTGGATAATTTATATTCTGCACGAAGCAATGCCTCAAATAATATTTTACCTGATTCTTGCTCTATATTCATACCATTTATTAATCTATATATTGCAGCATCATCAAAAGTTATTGTTATATTATCTTGATTATTCATAATATTTATTTTTTTGTGTGGATATTTTTAATCTGAAACTTTGCCAAATTTGAATTATGGTCAGGAAATTCTGTAAATAATTCTGTAATTTTTCTTTCCATAAAAACAAAGATAAGAATATATTTGAATTGATAATAATTTTTTTGCGAAAAATTAAGAATAGAATTAATATAATGATAGAAAAGGCTTGTAAAATATTAAATTATGTTCGTTTCGAACATTTTTTTTTATTTCAGTTTTTTTTATAAAATATTGTTATTACTTTTGTATATTATGAAAGAGGTAGTTTTTTTAAATAATAATGTTGAGCGTTGGCGCAAATTTGAAAATTTAATCGTTGACCGAAAACGAAACAATATAGATGAAATTGCATCAATGTTTATTCAAATAACTGATGACTTATCTTATGCAAGGACTTATTTTCGCAACTCTGATACCGAAAAATATCTTAATTCACTTGCACTGCGAACACATCGGATAATTTATAAAGCAAAAAAAGAGAAAAACAGCAGGTTTATTATATTTTGGAAATATGAGTTCCCGCTTGAGATATTTAAAGCAAGACGTTATTTACTTTATTCTGCAATAATATTTTTACTCTCTGTTCTAATCGGAGTTGTCTCTGCTGCAAATGACAGCAGTTTTGTAAGATTAATTCTTGGCGATTCTTATGTAAATACTACATTGGAAAATATAGAAAACGGCGAGCCAATGGCAATATATGCAAGTATGGAGAGTATTCAAATGTCTATTTATATTGCATTTAATAATCTTTGGGTAGCAACAAGAACTGTTCTATTTGGACTTTTATCATCTTTTGGAACATCTATTTCATTAATCTACAACGGAATAATGTTAGGAAGTTTTCAATATTTTTTCTTCCAGCATAATGTCCTTTACGAATCTGTTCTAAGTATTTGGATACACGGAACTATCGAAATATTTACAATTATTGTCGCTGGAGCTGCTGGAATACTTCTTGGTAACAGTTTTCTTTTTCCAAAAACTTATTCAAGGAAAAAATCATTTATAAGAGGTGCCAGACAGAGCCTAAAAATTCTTATAGGATTGTTTCCTTTTATTATTTTTGCAGCGTTCATAGAAGGATTTATTACAAGACACACAGAATGGCACGATTTATTTAGAATAGCAATAATTGCAATATCATTAGTTTTTATTGTATGGTATTTCTTTTTGTATCCAATTAAATTGAATGAAAAAATTCAAAATGATTATGAATTTAATGAATATTATAAAAAATTATTTTAAATTATGAAAAATAATAACACTTTAAATGTAAACGAAGATATTGTTTTTGAAGAAGATAGGGATTTCGGAAGACTTATAGGTATGCCTTTTAATTTTCTTAAACAGGAATTTAAGATGTTCTCTAAAATACTTTTAAAATATGCTGGTCCTTTTTTTGCCATTTCAATGCTTGGACTAACTGTCTTTGCAGATGAATTGTATCAAATTGTTCTTAATGATTTTAAATTTATTCCTTCAACTTTTTTATATCTTGGAATATTTGTTTTTTTTTTAGCAATAGGTTTATTTATAACTGTTATGATTACGCTGAGTTATGTTACTGTTTATGTTAGACAAGGAAGATATAATTTTACGGCTGAAGATGTATGGGATTACACAAAAAGAAATTTTTTTACAGTATTTTTAGCACAAATTATTATTATTATAATGGTTATTCTGGCTACTTTTTTTTTTTATATTCCTGGAATATATCTTTTTATAGCATTATCATTTGTCTCGGTCTCAATTATATATGAAGGAAAATCAATAACAGAAGCTATCTCACGTAGTTTTGAATTAATAAAAGGAAACTGGTGGTTTACTTTTGGAATAATATCGCTTTTTGGATTAATAATTAGTTTGGCTTCAAACATATTTATTATACCAACATACGTTATTAGTTTTGTATCAATACTAACAGAATCATTTGACAATACTACTTTTATAGGAGTTTTATTATCGGTAATATTATATTTTATAGTATATTTGTATTTTATTGCTCTGCAACAAATGCTGGTCGGTTTCTTGTACTTCCGTATTAAATTTAGACAGGAAAGAACTGGATTATTTGACAGAATAGAAGCAATAAATATAAGTGATAATGATAAAAATACTACAGAAGAAGAAGAATACGAAAGTGTACTTTTCAATAAAAATGAAGACAAAGAGACTTCTATATTTAAAGATGCTGAGGAAACAAAAGATAATGATGATACAGAAAATAGATTTCTTCTTGATGATAAAAAAAACAAGTTTAATTATTAATTTTCTGAATACACATCTTAAGTAAATTACGAATTACGAATTACGAATTACGAATTGGTTTACACATAGTAATAAGTATTTTATAAAAAACAAATCATGAAGTTATTTTTTTAGTTTCGTTTTTAATTGATTAAATACAAAAAAGCCAATCTCGTAATCAAAATAATCAAAGTATAATTTTTAACTATGCAATTCAAAGATTATTATAAAACATTGAATATCAGTGAAAATGCTGAACCAGATGAAATAAAAAAAACTTATAGAAAACTTGCTAAAATCTGGCACCCAGACCGAAATGAAGGAAACAAAGAATCAAGCGAAAAATTTAAAGAAATTGTAGAAGCTTATGAAGTTCTGTCAGACCCGATAAAAAGAAAAAATTTTGACGAATTATACGGTGCAAAAAAACGTACAAAAAAATATAATTATCAAAATAATGATACTTTTCAAAAACAAAAAAATACAGAATATTCAGATTTTTTTAAACAATTTTTTAGTAAAAAAGGGAAAAAAAAATACTCGTATCTGAAAGGAAATGATATGAGAGGAAAAATAACAATTAGTTTATATGAGGCATATTTTGGTTCGACAAGAATTTTAAATATTAATTCAAAAGAATTGCGATTAAAAATAAAACCCGGTGTTGAAAACAATACTATTTTGAAAATAACAGGAATGGGTAAAATAAGTAAGTTTGGCGGACAAAATGGTGATTTATTTGTGAGAATAATTGTAAATAAAGACAATGAATATATACGTAATAAAAACGACCTTACAAAAACTGTTTTTGTTGATATATTTACTGCAATACTCGGCGATAAATTAAAAGTAAAAACATTCAAAAAAGAAATTAATATATCTGTCCCACAAAATTTTGATTCTGTAAATAAATTAAGAATTAAAGGTTTTGGAATGCCGATTTATAACAATTCAGAACAATACGGCGATTTATATTTGGATATTAGATATAAATTACCAAAAAAACTAAGAGAACGAGAAATCAAACTTCTTAAAGAATTACAAAAATTAAGTAAATATTAAAACATTCAAATAAAATAAAAATTAATAATATTATATTTAATAAATTTACTAAATAGAATAATACAATTCAAAAATGAACGTTTATAAAACAGGTATAGCTGATTTGTTTGTCATAGAGCCAAAAGTTTTTATTGACAAAAGAGGATATTTTTTTGAAAGTTTCAGTAAAAAAAACTTTCAAAAAAATGGATTGGAATATAATTTTGTGCAGGATAATCAATCAAATTCAAAACATGGTGTAATTAGAGGTTTACATTATCAACTAAATCCTTATTCTCAGTCAAAATTGGTAAGGATTTTGCAGGGCGAAGTATTAGATGTTGTTGTGGACTTAAGAAAAAGTTCAAAGACATTCGGAAAATATTTTTCAATAAGATTATCTGTCAACAATAAGAAACAACTTTTAATACCGAAAGGATTTGCACATGGTTTTTCTGTACTGAGCAATACAGCAACTTTGTTTTACAAATGTGATAATTATTATTGTCCAAATCTGGAAAGAGGGATAAATATATTTGACAAGAACTTAAAAATAGATTGGAAAATAGATAAAAACGAAATGATAATATCTGAAAGAGATACACTGTTACCAATTTTTGATAAAGCTGAAATAAATTTTACTTAAATAAAAATAAATTTTTAATCTTTTAATAAAAATAAATAATTATGAAAGTTATAACTTATCTGACAGCATTTTTGCTGCTTGTAAATTTTGGATTTGCACAAGATGAAGATAAAGAACCTGAAATGATATTGATAGAAGGTGGGATACTTAACATGGGGAATGATTACAGCGAAAACAAAGATGAACGTCCAGAACATAAAGTTAGCATAAATGGGTTCTATATTAGTAAATATGAAACAACTGCTGGGGAATATACAAAATTTTGTAAGGTTGTTGGTAAAAAACCTCCGACTGCAAAAAATCCAAGATTCCCTGTAACAAGTGTTAATTGGCAAGATGCTGTTATGTATTGTAATTGGTTGAGTAATAAATACGATTACGAACGATGTTATAAAATTTTTAGGGATAGTTCTAAATTTAGAGTAGTTTTTGACAAAACAAAAAATGGATTTAGATTACCATCAGAAGCAGAATGGGAGTTCGCTGCTAAAGGAGGAAACAAAACAAAACATTATCCATTCAGTGGCGGATATAAAACAGCAGACGTATCTTGGAATAATCTTAACTCTGTACACATAGAACGTGAAGTAGGTACAAAAAAACCAAACGAACTTGGAATATATGATATGACTGGGAACTGTATGGAATGGTGTTGGGACTGGTACAAAAACGATTATTATAAAGAGTTTGAAGACAAACCAGCAGATAATCCTTGGGGCCCACCAAGTGGAATAAGAAAAGTCAGCCGTGGCGGACATCGTATGTGTAAGGATGATATGCTTAGAGTTACACGACGGTTTAACCTCGAAAAAGATGATAACGCAGGACTTACTGGTATAAGGCTTGCTCGAAATATGTAAATTCAGTTATTTTTTACAAATATTTAACAAAAAATATTAGACAAGCAAATAAAATATCAATATTTTATTTGCTTGTTATTTATATGTGGATAGCTTCATTGTAAGCGACTGCTGCCGCCTCCATAACAGCTTCAGACATTGTCGGGTGCGGATGTATTGATTTTATAATATCATGTCCTTTCGCTCCCATTTTTTTTACAATAACAAGCTCGGCAATCATTTCTGTTACATTTAAACCTACAGCATGTGCGCCAAGTAATTTATCTGTTGTCTCGTCAAAAATAAGTTTAACAAAACCATCTCTATTCCCAGCCGCAGTTGCTTTGCCAGATGCTGTGAACGGAAACTTTCCTATTTTTAATTTGTAAGCTTTTGCTTTTGCTTGCTTCTCTGTCATTCCAAGAGATGCAACCTCAGGAGTTGTATAAACAGCAGAAGGAATATTTCCATAATCAACTGGCTCTGGATTTAAACCAGCAATTTTCTCAACACATGTAATACCCTCAGCTGAAGCAACATGAGCAAGTGCTGGACCTTGAATAATATCACCAATTGCATAAACACCTTTTACATTTGTTCTGTAAAATTTATCAACTTTTATCTTTTTGTTATAAAGTTCAATATTATTTTCTTCTAATCCAATATTCTCAATATTTGGAATAATACCAACAGCAGAGAGTATAATATCTGATTCATAAATCTTTTTCTTGTTCTTACTTATAACTATTGCTTTACATTTGTTGTTCGAAATTTCTACAGAATCAAGCAACGATTTAACCATTACTTTTATTTTTGATTTCTTTAAAGAGCGACCTATTTGTTTTGAAACATCGATATCCTCAAGTGGTAAAACAAAAGGTAAATATTCAATCAAAGTAACTTTTGTACCTATAGAATTATAGAAAAATGCAAGCTCAGTTCCTATTGCACCAGAACCAACAACAAGCATACTATCTGGTTGTTTATCAAGTGTTAATGCTTCTCTATAACCAATAATTTTTTTCCCATCAATTTTTAATCCAGACAACTCTCGCGAACGTGCTCCAGTTGCTAAAATTATATGTTCGGCAGAGTAAATAGTTATATTGCCTGCTCTATCTTTCACTTCAACTGTCTTGTTTCCAGCAAGCTTTCCAAATCCTTTTATTACTGTAATTTTATGTTTTCTAAATAAATATTCTACTCCTTTACTCATCTGAGCAGATATATTTTTGCTTCTTTCAATTATTTTCTTAAAATCTGGTTTAACATTTTCAACATTTATACCGTAATAAGAGGCGTGTTTAATATATTGAAAAATCTGAGCGCTTTTCAATAAAGATTTTGTTGGAATACATCCATGATTTAAACAAATTCCGCCAAGAGATTCTCGTTCTATAACAGCTGTCTTCAAACCTAATTGTGATGCTCTTATTGCAGCAACATAACCACCAGGCCCACTTCCTATGATAATCAAATTGTAATTCATGTAAAATAAAGTTGTATTTATGTAAACTAAAATTGCATTTATGTAAATAAAATTTTAATTTTGCAAAAATATTTATTTTTAATTAAATAAAAAATTAAAATTTCTGTGTTTTTCTAAAAAAAATATTCGAATTTATGCATTTAATTAAATATACTAATTTATACAAAAAAAATTATGAAGAAAAAAATATTTTTATCCTTGTTAAGCATTTTTATGTTATTTAATATTGCGAATTCACAATGGCAAACTGTTGGTTATGAAAATTTATCTGAACGTAAAGCCTTTTTTACCTCTATTGTAATTAACAGTAATGGTGTTCCTTATGTTGCATATCAAGACTGGAAAAATTCCAATCGGGCAACAGTAAAAAAGTTTAATGGTTCAGACTGGGAGACTGTTGGAGCAGTAGGATTTTCAAGTGGTGCTGTTTATTTTCTTACTCTCGCAATTGACGATTCCGATATTCCTTATGTAGCTTATTCTGATTTTGGAAATTCTGGAAAAGCAACTGTTAAAAAATTTAGCGGTTCAGTCTGGGAAACAGTTGGTCAGGAAGGAATATCAAGCGGATTAGCAGATTTCACTTCTATTGCTGTTAATAGTTCTGGTGTTCCGTTTGTTATATTTTCAGACCATGGCAAATCAAAAAAAGCTGTTGTAAAAGAATTTGATGGTTCAGATTGGAATATTGTTGGAGTTAATGGATTAACAGAAAGCCGTGCCGATTATACTTCGATTGTTTTCGATAATCTTGATAATCCTTTGATTGTTTACAAAGATTTTTATAATAATGGAATGGCAACAGTAAGAAAATTTAATGGAACAGATTGGGAAATACTTGGTAATGCTGGTATTTCGGCGGCAGTGGCTGATTATATTGCAATTGCGATAAACAGCGAAAGAATTACTTACATTGTATATAAAGATGAGGGAAATTCTAATCGTATTACTGTTAAAAAATACGAAAACTCTGTATGGCAAATAGTTGGTAATGAGGGGTTCTCCAATGGTATTGCAAATTATTGTGATATTGCAATTAGTCATTATGACATTCCTTATGTTGTTTATAAAGACGTATCTACAGACAAAAAAGCAGTAGTAAAAAGATTTATCGATGACGAATGGGAAACTGTCGGTCAGTCTGGATTGTCCGAAAGTGCTGTTTATTATACATCTATTGATATAAACAAAAATAATGCTGTCCCGTATGTTGTTTACTGCGATAATACAAACCAACTAAGAGCAACAGCAGTAAAATATATAGTCGAAAATGGATTTTTAGAAATAAAAAAATCTAAATTTAATAACTATCCAAATCCAGCTGATAATATATTTTATTTAGATAATGATATTTTTGTAAATCACAAAAAAAACAAAATTGTAATATTTGACATCTCAGGCAAACAAATAAAGGTGATAGACAATTATGATTTCAATAACGGAATAGATACATCAAATTTACAAAACGGTTTTTATGTTATTAAAATATTTATTAAAAATAATATCTTTACAGATAAAATAATAATAAAGCATAATTTTTGATACATACAAATATTTCTTATGAAATTTTATGGCAAACAAATCAAAATATTTAAATACTGAAAATCAAGGAATTAATATTTTGAAGATAATGAATTTTAATGATTTTAAAAATATAACATATTGATAATAAAAAGTATGATTTATTTTTGATGCGTTTGCCCTAAAAAAAGACAAAGTTACAAAAATATTATTATAAATAAGCAATATTTTTTCTTCATTTTTTTTGATTTGAATGTATAATATAGTTTGATTTAAATTAAATAGTATCACATTAAAATATAAAATTACAAATTTAAAAGAAAGCAAAAATGAAAAAAAATCTAATTTTATTAAGCGTATTAATATTTATGGTATTAATGACAGTAACAAATATTGTAACAGCACAGGATGCAAATAAGGCAATGCAATATTTTAATTCAGAACAATATGAACAGGCGGTATTGGAATTTGAGGGAGCGATGCCAGCAATAGAAAAAGAATACGGAAAAAAAGATACAAGCTATTATAGTAAACTTTTACTTTACAAAGCATTAAGTTTTGAGTGTTACAATAATTACAAAAAAGCTGAACAGTATATTATTTGGCTTGTAATACAGTTTATAAAAGTATAAATACAGTACAGAATACCCAAAATTCAACTCTTAATTTGCATTATTAGTTATAAATTATTTTGAATAAAAAAATTTCAAAATAAAAAATACGTTTTTTTTATTTATCTTTGCAAAGATATTTCACTCTTAAAATAACCATTATGAAAAATTATGAAATTGTTCCCAATCCTATTTATGATAATGTTTTCAGATATTTACTCGAAGATAATGAATCTGCAAGAGTAATTTTATCTGTTCTGTCTGGTAAAGATATTATAAAATTGGATACCGATATTGGTAGCTACACAGAAAAGATGACAGAATTAGATAAAAAAGTAAAAATAGAAAGATTGGAAAGAAAAGCTGAGCTTAAAAAACAAAAATTAAAAAAGTCTGAATGGAAGTTAATAAATACCCAATTGGAATTACAAAAAATCAAGTTAAAAGACCCACATACGAGCACCGATATAGCACGTGGTCATCTTGATTTTATCGCAACAGTAAAAAATAATCTCGGTGTGGAGGAGTTAATAATGATAGAACTTCAGAAGGAAAAAAAGCCAGAAGATATTTATCGTTTCAAACGTTATATTGCTGGTAAATTAACAAGACAAATAGAAAAGACAGTAATAAATCGTCGCACTAAAGTACCCGAAACGAGATTAATCAGTCTTCCTATTTTACCTATTTTTATTCTCAATTTTAAAATAGAAGATGATATAAAAGACCTCGTCCTTCATACCAACAACATAACAACTGGTTTGTACACCAAGAAGACCTTAGAAACACCCAATGATTTTATTGATAATTTAACTTACGGAATAATAATCGTCCAGTTGGCACATATAGATCGTATTAAGAAAAAAATAGATACATTTAAATCAAATTCTAAATTACTTGATACATACAGATTATTAAGTTTATTTGACCAGAGTTTGGTTTATAATAATAATCCTCATCGTTTACGTTATGATTTAGACAATGTTCCCAAGAGATTTAAACGCTTAGTCCGTAGATTAAAATCAGCTGCACTTGAGAATCCAGATTTAGAGGAGGAAATGTACGCAGAAGACGAATATTTACAAATATTAAAAAATAAATATAAGTTGATAAACGACCTAACAGAAAAATTAGACAGTACAACAGAAAAACTGGACAGTACTACAAAAGAATTGGATAAAGAAAAATCAATAAGAATTATAGCTGAAGCTGAGAAAGAAATATTAAAACTTTTTTATATAAAGCGAATATCTATTGCAGAAATTTCAAAAAAATACAAGTTAAGTATTGAAGATATAGAAAAAATACTTGGAATGAATTGAAAATCAAAGTTTTATGACAAATTAAGAACATAACATTTTTAAGACCTTATTTTTATATGTTTGCCATAGTTAATTATTAATGTTTTGTTTTTTGTAAAATACTTATTATTAGGTATAAACCAATTTGTAATTCATAATTTACTTATTCATAATATATTGATTTGTAATAAGATAATTAAATTTTCATTCTGTTCAGTTTTTCTAAAATTTCTTTTTCTTTTTCTTTGGGTTTTATTTTCAGTTCGGTTTTCGGAGAATTTATCGAAGCAATAAAATTTATGTTTTTGTTTCTGCTTGATGCTATATATTTCTGGTTATCAAGCCATTTTCCAGAATAAATAATTTGATGCACAAAATAATAATGCGAAAATGTTTTAAAAATTTCATTGCGTTTTAAAATATTTTCGTTCTTGTCGGTAAATAAAATATTTATTTTCGTACCGTTTTTTGTCATGTTTATTTCGATGCCAGCCTTATATTTTCGGTTTCTCGAAAAAGTCAATCTATTAAAAATATATTGATTTTTATAATTATTTTCTATAACTTTTTCGTAAGCATTAACAAACGGAATTTTATCTATTTTAAATTTTTCGCACATTTTAATAACAGAATTTTGTAAAATTTCTAAAATTTCTTTTTGTTTTGAATTTTTATCTTTTCTAATAAAATTATTAAAATCAAACGACCTAAAAATCACACAAACTCCGCCATTTTCTTTGTAATTGCAAATTTTCATAGGGATTTTATGTTGATATAAATCAATAGCTATTTTGAATAATCCTCTGATATTTCCTGTAAAAAAACGTTGATACAAAGAAGCCATAATATTTGAAAATACATTAAATTTTTTCGCTTCAATTATATCTACATTTTGGTTTGCACCAATATCAAAAATAATTTTGTTCATTTTTTTTGTTTAAAAATTAAATAAATCTTCTTCAGGTAACGGTAATTTTTGTAATAATGGCATTCTGTTATATTTGTAATAATATTCTGTTACATATTTTTTTTCCAATATTTTTGTAGCTTCTCTGCCTTGTACTTTTTCATTGAGTATTTTGTACTCAACTTTATAAAAATGTTCACATAACGGATTTTTAGAAATAGATTTTAATTGTAAATTTGGTCTCGGATTTCCTTTTTTTCTCTTATAATTTTTCCTACCAGAAATTCCGAATTTAATAGTTGTTTTTTCTTCCCAAGCATCTATTCCGTAAATTTCGTAAACTATATGCAATTTTTTATTTTTATCGCTGTTCCCGTGAACTTTGGTTTTTGTTTCCGATTTACTGAAATTATCAATTAAATCAGTTGTTATTTCAACAAAATTTTGTGTTGTATCAACAGTTTCAACATTTAATTTTATAAATGTAAAAAAGCTTATAATTACCGCAAAAATAATTATAAAAATAATTTTTAAATTTAATACTTTATTCATAATATATTGATTTGTAATAAGATAATTAAATTTTCATTTTGTTCAGTTTTTCCAAAATTTCTTTTTCTTTTTCTTTGGGTTTTATTTTCAGTTCTGTTTTTAGAGAATTTATCGAAGCAATAAAATTTACGTTTTTGTTTCTGCTTGATGCTATATATTTCTGGTTATCAAGCCATTTTCCAGAATAAATAATTTGATGCACAAAATAATAATGCGAAAATGTTTTAAAAATTTCATTGCGTTTTAAAATATTTTCGTTCTTGTCGGTAAATAAAATATTTATTTTCGTACCGTTTTTTGTCATGTTTATTTCGATGCCAGCCTTATATTTTCGGTTTCTCGAAAAAGTCAATCTATTAAAAATATATTGATTTTTATAATTATTTTCTATAACTTTTTCGTAAGCATTAACAAACGGAATTTTATCTATTTTAAATTTTTCGCACATTTGTAAAATAATATTATGCAAAATTTCTAAAATCATTATTTTCTGTTCCTTGTCGGTTTTTCCAAAATATTTTTTAAAATCAAAACTTTTAAAAATCCACGTAACTCCCTCTAATTCTTTATAGTTACCTATACTTGTGATATTTTTTTCTTTAATTAAATCTATGGTTATTTTCTGCAAACCTTTTATTTTTTTCGTAATACTTCGTTGATATAAAAAAGCTGTAATACCAGCTTCTATATTAAATTGTTTGCGTATTTCGATATTAAAATCTTTTCGTTCTCCACAAGAAATTTGTATTTGTGTTGTTTTCATTTTGCAATAAAAATATTCTGTAACAAGTTTTTTTCTTTCCAAACATCTATTAAATGAATTACAAAAATGACAATTCAAAAATAAAAAAATCAGAACCATAATTATATAAGCCACAAAAAAGACTATTATTCGAACAATATTCTTTTTATTATCTGTTATTTTTTTTGTTAAAATACTGTAATCCAGCACTTAAAAATTTAAATATAAAATGTTTGTTTCACCTTTATATTTACACTTTTTATATTTGTGTAACTTATATATGGTGTAACAAACATCTATTTATCATTTTTTTTGTTGATATTTTTTCTTTATCTAAAAAATAACTTTAAACATCACATGAATCACCCATACAATTTGGTCTTTCTGTTGGTTTTTTTAATAACTTCATGTTAATAGCCAAATTGTAAAGTTTACAACCTATACAAATACCAAACGCTGTTTCGAAATATAAAAGTATTAAACATATAAAGCATAAAATACAAACAGGTTCGAAATATGACGGGTCGTTTACCAGAAAAAGAGATAATACTAAAATAAGAACCGACAACCCTAAGCCCAAACTCCATGCAAATTTCTTCTGAACAGCTCCTATTGGCAAAGGAGACTGCTTCCTTACAAATATGAAAGCTACTAATAATGTTGGTGAATATTTCGGATTAATAAATATTCCGATAATAAAATTCAACATCAAAAAACCAGAAATGTAAGGAATAATTATGTAATTTTGTAGAATAAATCCGTTAATAAAGGCTATCAAACCAAGTAAAAACATTACACCTGCACTTGCACGCATTCGGCGCTCATCTAAAACTTTGTAATTCTTTCCGTCAATGTAATCTCCAAAACTTATTTTTAACATATTAATTAATTATTAGGTAAAAAAATTCAATTGTCTTACAATATATTCTATTTTTTTAATAAATGAAATATTTAATATCTAAATTATTTTTCTTATTATCATTAGTCCGTCTCTAACTGGCATTATTACATTCTCTACACTTTTGTCTTTGTGAACAAAATCATTAAATTCAATAATTCCTTTTGTATATTTATCGTTGTTCTCGTGTGGGTTGAACACTTTGTCGTCCCAGAAAATATTATCTGCAATTATGTATCCTCCTTTGTTCACTTTTTTCATAACCAATTTATAATAATCAAGGTAACTTGGCTTATCGGCATCAATAAAAACGAGGTCAAATTTGTGGTCAAGTTCTGGAATAATTTCCAAAGCATTGCCTATATGTTGTTTTACATTTTTTTTGATACCAGCTTTTTCAAAATATTTTTCAGCAAAACTTTTAAGCTCATCATTTATTTCAATAGTGTGAATGACTCCATCGGCAAGCAAACCCTTAGCCAAACATATAGCCGAATAACCAGTAAATGTACCTATTTCAAGTATTTTTTTTGGTTTTATCATTTTGCTGATATGTTCCAAAATTTTACCCTGTAAATGTCCAGATAACATTCTTGGCATCAATATTTTCAGATAAGTTTCGCGGCTTAGTTCCTTTAATACAATATCTTCCTCGTCTATGTGTGATAATATGTAGTCTTCTTTGTTCATAGTTTATAAATAAATAACGGTTAAAGATGCTCAATTATTTTTTATTTTTTTTGTAATATTCAATTCCAAATCTAATTTTTCCATAACTTATTTCACCGTTCATATAATCATACAATATTTTCAATCCTTCTTTTGTACCCATTGATTTTATTGCAAGTTTAATTCTACTCATTTCATTGTCTGGCATTATACGATTAATATCAATATTTTTTCCATTTGAATATGAATTTGCGATATGCGAATATATTGTTGTAATTTTGAGACCTCTTATTTTGGCAATTTCCTCAATCGATTTTCCTTCTTCAAAAAGAGCGTATGTTATAACATGTGTACTTCCTTTAAGTCGTGAACTGTCTTCTAAATTTTCTTTAAGAAATTTTAAAACTTCTCTACAAAAATACTTACCGTATTTTTTTCTTTTATACTCACTTACACCAGAGATATTACTTAGTTCGGTTTCGTTTGTTGGTCTATATTTTGTCATATCATCAAGCACAGAATCCGTAAAAATTGCATAAGCTGGAATTTTATAATAATCAGCCATTTTTTTCCGTAATGATATTAGTTTGTTAAATAATTCATTATAAAGCTGTTGTTTTCGGCTGATTGTTTTTTTGCTTTTCTTTTTGCGAATATCTTTTATTCGTTCCTGTTCGCTTGTCTTTACAAGACTTACTTTTCTTTTATTAAATAGAACATCTTTTGAGGCATCTGTTAGTTGCAAAACATGATTGCGGTCGTATGCAATTTCTATAA
Source organism: Bacteroidales bacterium (assembly GCA_029934515.1). Lineage (GTDB taxonomy): Bacteria > Bacteroidota > Bacteroidia > Bacteroidales > JAADGE01 > JAOZMB01. The sequence goes on along the minus strand of JAOZMB010000048.1, from coordinate 5,721 downwards.
AACCCTGATTAAGTAATTGCAAAATAAGTTGTTGCCAATCTGCAAAACTAATATTTTTTCCAGCGGCATAAGTTTTTATTTTGTTGTATCCTTGTCTAATAATATCATTTCTTTGCGACCCTCTTAATACATCTATTAACATATTTATACCGACTTTTTCTTTCAGACGATATATTGCAGATAGAGCTTTTTGTGCAATAACAGTTCCATCGAATTGTGCTGGCGGATTTTTACAAACATCACAATTATTGCAATTATCTTCGAGATGCTCTCCAAAATAACTTAAAAGTATTTTCCTTCTGCATGTTTGTGCTTCAGCATATTCTTGTATTCTTTTTAATTTTGCCTTTTCGATTTCAATATTTGCACCTTCTTCTATAAATTTTCTATAAACAATAACATCTGAAAAACTATAAAACATTAGAGTATCGCTATTCATTCCGTCTCTTCCTGCACGACCTATTTGTTGGTAATAATTTTCAATATTTTGAGGCATATTGTAATGAATAACCCAGCGTATATTTGATTTGTCAATTCCCATACCGAAAGCAATCGTTGCACAAGTTATTTGCATATTGTCTTTTATAAATTCTTCCTGAATTTCTGAACGCTTTCTGGATGGCAAACCAGCATGATAATAACTTGCATTTATTCCGCTGTTTATAAGTGATCTTGCAACACTTTCGGTTGATTTACGGCTCAGACAATAAATAATTCCAGACTGACCGAGACGTTGTTTAATAAAATATATAATTTTTTGTATTCTTTTTTGTCCTGGCACAACTGTGAGACTTAAATTTGGACGGTCGAAAGAGGCAATAAATTGTTTTGGTTTATTTAGACATAATTGTTTTATAATATCTCTTGCCGTTATTTTGTCGGCTGTTGCTGTAAGTGCAATTATAGGAATTTTAGAGAAGTATTTTTTTAAAAATTTTAATTTAGTATATTCAGGACGGAAGTCGTGTCCCCACTGTGAAATGCAATGTGCCTCGTCTATTGCAAAAAGATTAAGTTTAATATTTTTAAGAGTATAATAAAAACTTTTGCTTACAAGTTTTTCAGGTGAAACATACAACAATTTAATTTTATTGTAAAGTATCTTATTTTCAGTTGTCTTCAGTTGCGACATTGTTTGTGAACTGTTATAATAAGCAGCCGAAATTCCATTAGCAATAAGGCTCTCCACTTGGTCTTTCATCAACGAAATAAGTGGCGAAACAACAATTGTTATTCCATCTGACATCAAAGCTGGAATCTGAAATGTTATTGATTTTCCTCCTCCTGTTGGCATTAATACGAGACAATCTTTTTTTTCGAGAACATTTTGAATAATCTCAGCCTGCATAGGACGAAATTTATCATACCCAAAATATTGTTTTAATACTTGTTGTGATTGCATATTTCACTTTAATTATAAACCTCTTTACATAAAAAAATATAATATAGTTTGCAAAAATAATAAAATAGTTAAAAAAAAACAGCTAATTTAATTTTAATATTACAAAAAATTAATATTTTTGTAAATTATTTAATTTACAAAAGATACTTATGAATAAAACAGCACAACTTGTTGCTTCAGTAATTGAAGGTATTAAAGAGAAAAAAGGTAATAATATAGTTAGTATGGATTTTACTGCTCTTGACAATTCTATTTGCAATTATTTTGTTATTTGCGATGCAGTTTCCGATAAAAATGTCAAAGCTATAGCCAATTCCGTTGAAGAGTTTGCTCTTAAAAAATCTGGTGAAAAGATAATTTACAAAGAGGGTTATGAGAACTCTGAATGGATATTGCTTGATTACACAGATGTTATTGTTCATATTTTTCAAACCAGTTTTCGCAAATTTTACAACATAGAAAGCCTCTGGGCTGATACTGTAATAAAAAAAGAGGCATAAAAGTACAATATTAAATTTATTTACAATCATTTTAATATTTTATTTGAAAATATTAGAAAAAAATTATCCAATCCAAAAGTTTTTTTACTGTCTTTGGATTGGATAAAACTATAAATAAATATCATTATAAAAAAAAATCCTTTGTCAATTTCGTAATAAAAATATACGTAACTATTTTTTTGTAAATTACAATAGTCTGCCTATATTTGCAGTGAATTTTGTATTTTGTTTCATCTAATTTAAAATTTATTTTGAAAATATTAAGCTATTTATTTTTCAGATTGTTATTGTTAATATTTTGGATAACACCATTTTATGTTTTGTATTTATATTCAAATTTTATGTATTTTCTGTTGTATCATTTATTTGCTTATCGTAAAAAAATTGTTACAAATAATATAAAAAATTCATTTCCAGAAAAATCAAATCTTGAAGTAGAACAAATATCCAAGAAGTTTTATAGAAATCTATCAGATGTATTTGTTGAGGGAATTAAAGGTTTTTCGATGAGTAAAAAAACACTTATTGAAAGATATAAAGTATTAAATCCAGAAAAAGCTAATAAGTATTTTGCAAAAAATAAAAGTATAATAGGCATAGGAAGTCATTATTGCAACTGGGAATGGGGAGTACTTTGTTTTAGTTTGCAATTTAAACACAATACGATTGGTCTATATAAACCACTTTCAAATAAATATATAGACAAATATATAAAAAAAACACGTGCCGCATGGGGAATGAACCTTGTCTCAATATATGAAACTTCAAAACAAATCGAAAAAAATAATTCTGAAACATCTGTTTATTTTATGATTGCAGACCAGAGTCCTTCGAATACAAAAAAAGCATATTGGATAGATTTCCTAAACCAAGATACTGCTTGTTTACATGGTCCAGAAAAATATTCTAAAAAATATAATTTACCAGTATTTTATGGTCATGTAGAACGTGTAAAAAGAGGATATTATACAGTTAGACTTTCAGAAATCGAAATTAATACAGAAGAAAGAACAGAAGGTAAAATCACAAGTGCATACATGAAAAAATTAGAAAACGATATATTGAAAAAACCAGAAAATTGGTTATGGTCGCACAGAAGATGGAAACGAAAAAGAAAAAAACAAATAATGTTTGATGAAAATAAGAAAACGTAAACTTAAAAGGTGTTTACATTATAATGTTTTTTTGTTCCTATTATGCTATTGCAAGTAACACCTATAATTTGTATTCATAAAAAAAATAAAAAATATGAACAAAAATATTTTAATTGTATTGATATTTATATTTTGTAATCAATTATTATTCGGTCAACCTGCTGTTGGAGAGTGGCGCGAACATTTTTCACACAACAAAGCTGTAAGTATTAGCGAGTCGGAAGAGAAAATTTATGTGGGAACAGAATTGGCAATATTTACTTATGACAAAGATAACGGAAATATCGAAAAATTATCGAAAATAACTGGACTATCTGACGTAGGAATCTCTGTAATAAAATATAACAAAAATACAGAAAGTTTATTTATTGCTTATGAAAATTCAAATATTGATATAATTAAAAATAACAATGTTTATAATTTCTCGGAAATAAAACGTAAACATATAAACCAAAGTAAAACAATAAATAACCTGATATTTATAGATGATATTGCTTGGCTTGCATGCGGATTTGGTATTGTTCTTTTTGATACAGAAAATCTCGAATTTATAGATACATACTATATTGGCGAAGATGCAAATTTGATAAATATTAACGAACTAGCATACGATGGAAATATGATTTATGCAGCCAGCGAGAACGGAATTTACAAAGCTGATATTAATTCAAATCTGTCTGACTATAATAATTGGAGTAAAATTAATAATATTCCTAATTATGATTTTGAAGTAAACTCGATATGTTATTCAAATAATAAAATTTATTTTAATCAGATAGTCAACCAAGACGAAGGAGGAATAATGTTTTACGGGAACAATGATTCTTGGAATACTTTTTATGATACACCTAAAATTGTAGAAAATATAACAGAGAACAACGGAAAAATTGTTTGTAAAGGACAAGATAGAATTAGAATTTATGATGATACTGGAAATTTGCAAAAAACGATGATATATTATTATTTTACTGATTCTACGGCTCGTATGCGACCTAATTATGCTTACTTTAACGATGATGGAACTTTGATTATTGCAGATAATTATTTTGGTTTGGTAATGATAAATTCAGATGAATATGAACATATATATCCAAACGGACCATTAAATAATGAAACAGGAAAGCTGGCGATTAAAAATGGCAAATTGGTTTCTACAACAGGAAGCATAGACAGGAACGGTGCTGGGAGTTCCAGAAAGGCATGTTTTAATATTTTTTCAAATAATACGTGGTCGTCATATCGTAGCACGGAGTCTGATGCTTACAATTTTTATTCTATATATATTGACAACGAAAATTTATCTCACATGTATATATCGGCTTGGGGAAAGGGTGTTTATGAATTCGATTCCGAAAATATGATTAATAATTATAACACACAAAACAGTACGCTTCAAACAATAGTTCCGGGTAATAATATTAGAATAGGTGGACTGGCTCGCGATAGGTATAAAAATTTATGGGTTTCCAACTATCTTGTTCCAATGCCTATTTCGGTACTTACAGCAAATGATGAATGGTACAGTTTTAATTTCAACGGACTTATAAGCAAAGAAAGAGTGAAAGATATTATTATTACAAAAAATAATCATAAATGGGTAGAACTTTTTACAAACGGGATTTTTGCTTTTGATGAGAACGATACTTTTGATAATACTGATGACGATTTGTACCGAAAATTTTATCCAAGAACAGCAGACGGAGAAGAAGCTGTGCAGGAGGTTAATGTTATAGAAGAAGATAAAGATGGAGATATCTGGGTTGGAACAGCAGAAGGAATATTTGTATATTACAATCCAGGAGATGTGTTTGATGACGGTGACTTCTTTGCAGACAGAATAAGACTTACAGCAGGAGGAAGCGATACTTCGATTCAATATCTTTTGAAAACAGAAGCAGTTACAAGCATTGCTGTTGATGGAGCAAACAGAAAATGGATAGGAACAAATAATTCTGGAATATTCCTTGTTTCTGAAAACGGAAAAGATGAAACTCATGCTTTTAATGCCGAAAATAGCCATTTGCCTTCAAACAATATTATAGATATAAAAATAAATAACAAAAGCGGAGAAGTTTTTATATCCACTGAACAAGGAATAGTTTCATACAGAAGCGATGCTACTCTTGCAGGAAATGAATTTGGAAATGTTTATGTATTTCCAAATCCAGTAAGACCGAATTTTACGGGACCAGTTACAATAACAGGACTTGCAAATAATGTAAACGTAAAAATAACAGATATTTCTGGAAATATTGTTTTTGAAACAGACGCACTCGGCGGACAAGCTATCTGGTACGGTAAAACATTATCAGGAAGAAAAGTAAACACAGGAGTATATCTGGTATTCTGTACAAACAAAGACGGAACTATAACAAACGTAACTAAATTGCTTTTTATAAATTAAATATGTTAGTGGTTAGTGGTTAGTGGTTATGTTTTCAAAATATTAATTCCTTGATTTTTAGTACTTTGCTTCTGTTCTATCATATCGCAAAGTTATTTTTATTTCTGATTTACCATAATAAAAAAAATTACTCCTGTTTTTTTAAATACACGGAGTAAATAATTTAATTTCATAGTTTTACGCTACCATTTTTATTTATAGATTAGATTATTTCTTCGAGATGTACAAGTTCCCAAGCATTATATATCAACACTAATTTTT